>JBBSRS010000323.1:0-3809 GCA_038242795.1 Burkholderiales bacterium | reverse complement strand
GGTCACGATGGACGATTCGATTGAAATTGCCCTGCGGCGCAAGAAGAATTCCTCGATGCGCGTGGCCATCAACCAGGTCAAGGAGGGGCGTGCCCAGGTGGCCGTCTCGGGCGGCAACACCGGCGCGCTGATGGCGATTGCCCGTTATGTGCTCAAAACCCTGGAAGGCATCGACCGCCCCGCCATCGCCTCGCAGTTGCCCAATGCAGCCGGCAAGGCCACCACCATGCTCGACCTGGGTGCCAACGTGGACTGCACCGAAGAGCATCTGCTGCAGTTCGCGGTGATGGGTTCTGCCCTGGTCGCGGCCATTGCCGACATTCCCTCGCCAACGGTGGGCCTGCTCAACATCGGCGAGGAAGCCATCAAGGGCGGCGACATGATCAAAAAGGCCGGTCGCCTGTTGCGGGCCGCTTCCGATTCGGGGGATATCAATTTTTACGGCAATGTCGAAGGCAACGACATTTTCAAGGGCACGACCGACCTGGTGGTGTGCGACGGCTTTGTCGGCAATGTGGCGCTGAAAAGCAGCGAAGGCCTGGCCCACATGATCGGCGACTACATCAAGGCCGAGTTTTCCCGCAACCTGCTGACCAAGATGGCCGCGCTGGTGGCCTACCCGGTGTTGTCGGCCTTCAAAAAGCGTTTTGACCACAGGCGCTACAACGGTGCCGCATTGCTTGGCCTGCGTGGCCTGGTCTTCAAAAGTCATGGCTCGGCGGATGCTTTCTCATTCGAGCAGGCCTTGGGCCGGGCTTATGATGCAGCCCGGAACAACCTGCTGGAAAGGGTGCGCGAGCGCATTGCCCATGCAGCGCCCCTGCTGGTAGCCGCCAGAGGGGCAGTGTCCACCGACGACGCGCAGACAGCCTCCGGCCTGCCTGCCGAACTTCCTGTTTCAACCCCGGCACATTAATCCAATGACCCGCTATTCACGCATCACCGGCACCGGCAGCTACCTGCCGCCGAATCGTCTGACCAATGCCCAACTGGCCGCCGATCTGGCCGCCAGGGGTGTCGAAACCTCAGACGAATGGATTGTCGAACGCACCGGCATCAGGGCGCGCCACTTTGCAGCGCCTGACGTGACCAGCAGCGACCTTGCGCTGGAGGCATCCAGACGCGCTATTGAAGCCGCCGGACTGCATGCCGCCGACATTGACCTGATCATTGTGGCCACCTCAACCCCCGACATGGTGTTTCCTTCGGTCGCCTGCATCCTGCAGCACAAGCTGGGCATCGCCGGTTGCCCGGCTTTTGACATGCAGGCGGTCTGCAGCGGTTTTGTCTACGCCTTGAGCGTGGCGGATGCCATGATCAAGAGCGGTGCGGCCAGCAAGGCGCTGGTGGTCGGTGCCGAAGTGTTTTCGCGCATTCTGGATTTTTCCGACCGCACGACCTGCGTGCTGTTCGGTGACGGGGCCGGTGCGGTGGTGCTGCAAGCCTCCGAAACCCCCGGGATTCTGGCCAGCGACCTGCATGCCGATGGAAAGCATGTGGGCATCCTCTGCGTTCCCGGCCATGTATCAGGCGGGCAAGTGATCGGGAGCCCACTGCTGACCATGGATGGCAAGGCGGTTTTCAAACTGGCTGTCGGGGTGCTGGAAAGTGCCGCCCGGGCGACGCTTGCCAAGGCGGAGCTCACCGAAGCCGATATCGACTGGCTGATTCCACACCAGGCCAACCTGCGCATCATGCAGAGCACGGCCAAAAAACTGAAACTTCCTCTCGAAAAAATGATTGTCACGGTGGATCAGCACGGCAACACCTCGGCTGCGTCCATTCCGCTGGCATTGGACGAGGGGGTGCGCAGCGGCAAGGTCAAAAAGGGCGATATCGTCATGCTGGAAGGCGTCGGCGGCGGTTTCACCTGGGGTGCCGTGCTTCTCAAGTACTGAAATGGGGGGCTGCTGCCTTTGCGGGTGCGCGCTTTTCGGGCAGGGGGCTGCTTGAAATTCGGCCGAACAGGTTTTGCACGCCGCATGAATTTGCTGTCGGCGCTGGCGCTGGTGGCGATTTTTCTTCTGGCCGCCTGGAAAATTGCCAACCGTCAGCCCGTGCCTGATTTTCTGCCATTGCCCCGGCAGGACGTGTCTGCAACAAAGGTTTTGCCGACAGTGCAGACTGACGCTCCTAGCGTGGTGATGCCTGTCCAGCAATCTTCGCCAGATGGCCGTTTCAAACTTGACGCCCGGTTTGTATCTTCTTCACCCGGACAGGCGGTGCATGCCGCATCGCTGGTCGAACTGCGTGACGGCCGTTTGCGCGCTGTCTGGTTTTCGGGTTCGCGCGAAGGGGCGAGGGACGTGGTCGTCAAGACCGCCGTGATGGACACGGCCAGCCTGCGCTGGAGCGAGGAAACAACGCTCCTTGACCGCCAACTGCTGCAGCAGGGTTTGTGGCGTTATGTGAAAAAAATTGGCAATCCGGTGATTGCCCGCATGCCTGACGATTCACTCATGCTGTGGATGGTCAATGTCTCGCTGGGCGGCTGGGCAGGCAGTTCCATCACCTGGTTGCGCTCCACCGACGACGGACGGTCCTGGAGCCTTCCCAGAAGGCTGGTAACGTCGCCTTTCCTCAACATCAGCACGCTTGCCAAGGGCGCACCATTTTTTTACCAGGATGGACAGATCGGCTTGCCGGTGTACCACGAGTTCGTGACCAAGTTCGCTGAAATCCTGCGCATCAGCCCCGAGGGACAGGTGCTCGACAAAGTGCGTGTTCCGGGCAGCCAGACCAGCCTGCAGCCCGTGGTGCTGGTGAACAGTGCCCGGGAGGCGAAAATTTACATGCGCTCGGGCAAGAGCACTGCCGTGATGGCGTCCGAAACGGTCAATGCGGGCAAGACCTGGTCGACAACCCATGCCACCTCCTGGCCGAATCCCGATTCAGCGCTGGCCGGTGTTGTGACGGCTTCAGGCCAGCAGTGGCTTGCCCTGAACCCGCAACCGAAAAATCGCGAAGTGCTGGCGCTGCTGCAGGCGGACGCGGCAGGCTCGTTCGAGGGGGCCGTGCCGTGGGTGGTGGAATCATCCCCCACGCCCGAAATGCCTTTGTCCGTCGGCGACCCCGCACGCCTGCTGGGCGATGCACTCCGCCAGCAAGGTGCCACCCAGGCGCAAATCCAGGCAGATGTTGCCAGCGCCAAACGCCAGCTGTGCGGCCCGGCGACCTGCCTGCAGGAGTTTTCTTATCCCTTCCTGCTGCAAAGCCGGGACGGCTATTTGCACCTGGTGTACACCTGGCACCGCAGCCGCATCAAGCACGTCCGGCTCGATCCCCTGCAAACCCTTCAACCCAACGCTGCATCGCCAGTTCAAAGCCATGCTGCTTCCGCCACTCACTGATCTGGTGGCCCTGCTGGGCATCGACCTGGTGTTGTGCGCAGCAGTCTTGCGCCTGTTGGGTGGCCGCCACGGCGCCACCGGTTGGGCCAAATGGGCCATGATCGCCTTTTTTATGCTGCTGTGGGTTCCCTTTGGCACTGCGAATCTGCCGCTGCTGGCGTATGTCAGGGGTGTCAGTTCCGACTTGAGCTCCACGCTGGTAGCGCTGGCCTGCCTGAGCCTGGGCCGACGCCTGTTTGGCTGGCCTGCCATGGCTGGGCGGGAAGGAATGGTTTTACATGTGGCACTTGCTGTGGCTGCGGTCGTGCTGTACCCCACCGCCTTGGGCTGGGGTGACTGGGATGCCTATCGGTCGGGATGGGGCTCGTTTGGCCTGCTGGGGATTTTGCTGCTGCTGTTGCTTGCCTGCTGGATCGCCGGCTTGCGGCTTTTGCCAGCGCTGGTGGGCCTGGCGCTGCT
>JBBSRS010000322.1:0-3825 GCA_038242795.1 Burkholderiales bacterium | reverse complement strand
GATATCGTGGCGCGTATGGATGCCCGGCTGGCGGTGATTGACGCCCGTGAGCGCGCATTGACGGAAACCAAGCTGGACACCGGAGAACGCGCGCCGTGGTTTTGCAGCGGTTGCCCGCACAACACCAGCACGCGCGTGCCCGAAGGTTCACGCGCCGTGGCCGGCATTGGCTGCCATTACATGGCGACCTGGATGGACCGCAGCACCTCGACCTTCACGCAGATGGGCGGCGAGGGCGTGAGCTGGATTGGCCAGGCACCGTTCACCACCGATGCGCATGTGTTTGCCAACCTGGGCGACGGCACCTACTTTCACAGCGGCCTGCTGGCGATTCGCCAGAGCATTGCCGCCGGCGTCAACATCACCTACAAGATTTTGTACAACGACGCGGTGGCCATGACGGGCGGCCAGCAGGTCGGCGAGCGGCCGGAAGGCCATTCGGTGGCGCAAATCGCGCACAGCCTGCGCGCCGAGGGCGTGGTCAAGCTGATCGTGGTCACCGACGAGCCCGAGAAATATCACGGCCGCACGCACACGCAGGACGCCAGCGCCGCGCGTGCCGGCCACGCCGAGCTGCTTAACAACTTGCCGCCGGGCGTTGAGGTGTTTCACCGTGACGAACTCGACAAGCTGCAACGCGAGTTCCGCGAGCTTAAGGGCTGCACGGCGATCATTTACGACCAGACCTGCGCGACAGAAAAGCGCCGCCGCCGCAAGCGCGGCACGCTGGTCGATCCGGCCAAGCGCGTGGTCATCAACGAGCTGGTGTGCGAAGGCTGCGGCGACTGCTCGGTGCAGTCCAACTGCCTGTCGGTGGAGCCGCTGGAAACCGAATTCGGCCGCACGCGCCGCATCAACCAGAACACCTGCAACAAGGACTATTCCTGCGTCAAGGGCTTTTGCCCGAGCTTCGTGACGGTGGAAGGCGGGCAACTCAAAAAGCCCAAGAAAGAGAAGAAGGGCGACTTGAACAGCTTGAGCCCGATTCCCGAGCCGGTACTGCCGGTCGCTGAAAAGGCCTGGGGCATCGTGGTGGGCGGTGTCGGCGGCACCGGCGTCATCACCATCGGCCAGCTGCTGGGCATGGCCGCGCACCTGGAAGGCAAGGGCGTGGTGACGCAGGACGCGGGCGGCCTGGCGCAAAAAGGCGGCGCGACCTGGAGCCACATCCAGATCGCGAACCGGCCGGAGTCTATCTACACCACCAAGGTTGATACCGCCAAGGCTGATCTGGTGATCGGCTGCGACCCGATCGTGACTGCCAGTCCGTACACGCTGGCGACGATGCAGCCGGGCCGCACGTTTGTCGCCATGAACTCGCACGGTGCACCGACGGCGGCGTTTGTCACCAACCCCGGCTGGCAATTTCCGGGCGGCAACTGCGAAAGCGCGGTGCAGGCGGCCGTGGGCGCAGAAGGCATGGCGAGCTTTGATGCCGAACAGGTCGCGGTTCAGCTGATTGGCGACTCGATCTACACCAACCCGCTAATTCTGGGCTTTGCCTGGCAAAAAGGCCGGGTGCCGCTGTCGCATGCGGCGCTGATGCGGGCGATCGAGCTCAACGCGGTGCAGGTGGACAACAACAAGGCGGCGTTTGAATGGGGCCGTCGCTGCGCGCATGACTTGGCGTCGGTGCAGGCACTGTTCAAGGCGGCACAGGTGATTGAATTCGTCAAAAAGCCATCGCAGACCGAAATGCTGACCAAGCGGGTGGCTTTCCTGACGGCTTATCAGAATGCAGCCTACGCACAGACCTACCAGTCCTTCGTGGAAAAAGTGCGCGCGGTGGAAGCGCCCCTGGGCAAAACCACGCTGACCGAAGCGGTGACCCGTTACCTGTTCAAACTCATGGCCTATAAGGATGAGTACGAAGTCGCGCGTCTGCACACGGACACCGGGTTCCTGAACAAGGTCAACGCCATGTTCGAAGGCGATTTCAAGCTCAACTACCACCTGGCGCCACCGCTGCTGGCGAAAAAGAACGACCAGGGTGAACTGCAAAAGCAGCAATTTGGTCCCTGGATGCTGACCGGCTTCAAGCTGCTGGCCAAGCTCAAGGGTCTGCGCGGCATGCCTTTGGATGTGTTTGGCCGCACCGAAGAGCGCAAGGAAGAGCGCGCGCTGATTGCCGAGTACCGGGCGAGCATCGAGGAAGTGCTGGCTGGCCTGAGTCTGAAAAACCACGCGGCAGCGGTGGACATCGCCCGGATTCCCGAGCTGATCAAGGGCTATGGCCACGTCAAGGCACGCCATCTGGCCATTGCCCGGCCGCAATGGGCGGCGCTGATGCAGGCGTTTCGCCAGCCGGAGCGGGTTCAGGAGGTCGCAGCAGCCTGAACGGGTGCGGCTGCGTGCCGGCTTGGATTTGGTGCGTTTTTCAGGCAATGTGTTTCAGGCAGTGGCCTGGCCAGCGACTGGCCGAAATAGCCGCACACGCGCGAGTTGAATTCAGCGCCTGCGCGACGACGCATACAATCCACCCGTCCATGCTCCGGCCTTTCTGTCCTGGGCGCTTGCCAGTGTTCCTTTAAAAATGTGGAGTCAGCCGTGTTTATTTCTTCAGCCTTTGTCCAGACTGCCCCTGCTGCTGCTGCTGCCGGTGGCAGCGACATGATGTCCACCCTGACCGGCATGCTGCCTTTGGTGCTGATGTTCGTGGTGCTGTATTTTGTGATGATCCGCCCGCAGATGCGAAAGCAAAAAGAGCACCGCTCCATGATCGAGGCGTTGGCCAAGGGCGACGAAGTGGCCACGGCCGGTGGCCTGCTGGGCCGTGTCACGCGCTTGGGCGAAGGCTATCTGACACTGGAAATTTCATCTGGCGTTGAGGTGCAGTTGCAGCGCAGTGCCATTGTTCAGGTGCTGCCCAAGGGTGCCCTCAACAGCGCCAAATAAGGCAACATTTCAGTAGACAAGACGGTACGGGTGGCACCACTGGGCCGTCCACTGCGCCTTTTGTTTTCCGTTCACCAGGAACAGTCCTCTCATGAATCGTTATCCGGCCTGGAAGTACGCCATCATGGCGGTGGTGCTGCTGATTGCAGCGCTTTACACGCTGCCCAATTTCTTCGGTGAATCGCCTGCGGTGCAGGTTTCCAGCAGCAAGTCCACCTCCAAGGTGGACACCGCCATTTTGGCCAGGGTCGAGCAGGCGCTGAAGGATGCCAGCATCACGGCCGACGCCATCACGCTGGAAGGGGGTTCCATCAAGGCCCGCTTCAACGACACCGACATCCAGCTCAAGGCCAAGGACGCGATCCAGAAAGCACTGGCGCCCGATCCTGCAAATCCGGCCTATGTGGTGGCACTGAATTTGGTGTCGCGCTCGCCGGCCTGGCTGACGTCGCTCAATGCTAATCCGATGTACCTGGGGCTGGATTTGCGCGGTGGCGTGCATTTCATGCTGCAGGTGGACATGCAGGCGGCACTGACCAAGCGTGCCGAATCGCTGGCCGGCGACATTCGCCTGTCACTCCGGGAAAAGAACATCCGGCACAGCGGCATTGCCCGCAACGGACAGGCCATCGAGATCCGTTTTCGCGACGTTGCCGCCCTGGAGTCGGCCAAAAACCTGATCCAGGACCAGATGCCGGATCTCCAGACGGTTCAAGCGCCCGACGGCACCGACTACAAGCTGACCGCGACCATCAAGCCTGAAGCCGCCCGCCGCATCCAGGACCAGGCGCTCAAGCAGAACATGGTGACGCTGCACAACCGGATCAATGAACTGGGCGTGGCCGAGCCGGTGATCCAGCAGCAGGGCATTGACCGCATTGTGGTGCAACTGCCTGGCGTTCAGGACACGGCCAAGGCCAAGGATATTTT
>JBBSRS010000321.1:0-3826 GCA_038242795.1 Burkholderiales bacterium | reverse complement strand
TCCAAACCCTCGCGCGTCACGACACCGGGCGGCCAGCCAGCAGCGGTCAGCACCTCGCAGACCGCGTTGATGGTTCCCGACGAGCCATACGCCGTGTCCCAGGCGCCCGAATGGTAGGTGTTGACGGTTTCGTCGAGCACCGCCTTGGCGGCAATTTCAGCCTGTTCGAAGGCACGTGCCGTGAACTGTCCTTCCGGGAAGTAGCGCATCGACCAGGCCACGCTGCCCACCTGGTAGGACTCCAGGGTACGGGCCTGCAGGCCTTGTCCCAGAATCATTTCGGTCGAGCGCCCGCCGATATCGACCACCAGCCGTCGCTGGTCCGACTGCGACAGCAAATGCGCGACACCCTGGTAAATCAGCCGGGCTTCCTCGCGCCCGGCAATCACGTCGATGGGGAAACCGAGCAACTTCTGGCCGCGTTTGATGAAGTCGTCGCGGTTGACGGCTTCGCGCAGCGTCTGGGTGGCCACGGCCCTGACCTGGTCCTTGCCGAATTCGGCCAGGCGTTCGCCGAACCGCGCCAGGCAGTCCCATCCGCGCTGCATGGCGTCCTGCGACAGCCTGCGGTCAGCGTCCAGTCCGTTGCCCTGGCGCACGGTTTCCTTGAGGTATTCAATGCGATGGATACGGCCATGGTCAAAACGGCCGATTTCAAGGCGAAAGCTGTTGGACCCCAAGTCCACAGCGGCAAGCAGTGTTCCGTTTTGCATGTTTAGGCTTTTTGATGAAAAGTCAGCATAGCATTCAGGCGGCGGCCCTTTTGGCCCGGTCACGCGGGCATGGAACGGGTCGTTGGCCCATCAGGCGGCCATCCGGTGCCAGCATGCGTTGCGTCGCATGGCTGCAGCGTGTGGCAGCGCGGAATGACATAACAGGGCAGGGCCATGGTGGTTGTTCGATGAATCGGAGCGCATATTTATTTGCTATGAATTAAATAGCTGAAAGTGTAATTCCAACAAGCGCAAAGGCCATGAATGATGATAAACAGGCAGAACCCAACCCCCTTCTGCCTTCAACGACCGGCCCCAGGCAACAGACCAACACGGTGCCATGGGTCGCCACGGTGTCGGGTCTGTGCCAGCGCTTTTGCGCACATCACAAAGTCACCTGTTTTGGACCGTGCCCGTTTGGCTTCACTGCGTGTCTGGCAGCTGCCATTTTTCACATCGTCGCCATGAAGCAGGACAGCCGCAAGCATAGTCAGGATCCATGACTGTCCGATGACTAACATTTGACAATTTCTTGACACTGGTCGGTGTGTCAAGGCGTGCCAAGGCGATCGCACGCCTGTCACAACTTTGTCACACAAGGCTTTTAAAGTGGCGACATCTTTCTTACCAACTGCAAAGGTGTTCTGATGAAATCGACTCTCAAAGCTTCCGTGACCCTGACCATGGGCGCCGCCCTGATGTCGTTTGCCGCCTTCTCGGCCGCACAGAATGTGACCGGTGCAGGCGCTACCTTTCCAGCGCCCCTGTATTCGAAATGGGCTGCCGACTACAACAAGGCCACCAGCATCAAGATCAACTACCAGTCGGTTGGCTCGGGTGCCGGCATTCGCCAGATCGAGGCCAAGACCGTGGACTTCGGGGCCTCCGACATGCCGCTGAAGGATGAAGAACTGGCCAGCAAAGGGCTGATGCAGTTCCCCACCGTGATTGGCGGCGTGGTGCCTGTGGTCAACATCAAGGGCATTGCGCCCGGCCAGCTGAAATTGACCGGTCAGGTGTGGGGCGACATCTACCTGGGCAAGATCACCAAGTGGAACGATGCGGCCCTGAAGGCGCTCAACCCAGGCCTGGCCTTGCCTGATGCGGCCATCGCACCGGTGCGCCGCGCTGACGGCTCGGGCACCAGCTTCATCTTCACCAACTACCTGAGCAAGGTCAATGCCGAGTGGAAAGCCAAGGTCGGCGAGGGAACGGCGGTCAACTGGCCTGTCGGTGCCGGTGGCAAGGGCAATGAGGGCGTCGCGGCTTTTGTCGGCCGGTTGCCGAACTCGATTGGCTACCTGGAATATGCCTACATCAAGCAAAACAAGCTGACGTATGCACAGATGAAAAACGCCGATGGCAATTTTGTCTCGCCTGACGACGGCTCGTTCAAGGCCGCTGCTGCAGGCGCCCAGTGGTCCAAGAGCTTCTACCAGATCTTGACCGAACAGCCGGGCAAGGACGCCTGGCCCCTGACCGGCGCCACCTTCATCCTGATGCACAAGGCGCAAGACAAGCCGGAGCAGGCCGCCTCGTCGCTGAAGTTTTTTGAATGGGCTTATAAAAATGGCGACCAGACCGCCGCCGCGCTCGACTATGTGCCAATGCCAGACAGTGTGAAGGGTGTCATTGAAAAATCCTGGGCCGAGGTGAAGGACACGTCGGGCAAGGCCATCGCCTATAAATAAGCAGACGAACAACGGCTTCGCACCTTTACCAACACAGGGGTTTATTTCGTGTCCTCTACACTTCCGGCACACCGGGCCGCTTTGGATTTTCCGGCAACCGCCACCGGACGCGCCATGACCAATCCTCCCCCCGTCAGACCTTTGAAGCGAAGCCCGCTGCCCGACCAGATTTTTGGCTGGGCGGCGCTCGGCGCGGCCTTGATCACGCTGGCCCTGCTGTTTGCCATCCTCGCGTCGCTGGTAGTAGGCGCCTGGCCGGCGATCAGCAAGTACGGCCTGGGCTTTCTGACCAGCAGCGTCTGGGACCCGGTGAAAAACGAGTATGGCGGGCTGGTGATGATCTATGGCACGCTGGCCACGTCCTTCATTGCGCTCTTTATTGCCGTGCCGGTGAGCTTCGGCATTGCGCTGTTCCTGACCGAACTGTCGCCGGCCTGGCTCAAGCGCCCGCTGGGCACCGCCATTGAACTGCTGGCCGCCATCCCCTCGATTGTTTACGGCATGTGGGGCCTGCTGGTGTTCGGCCCGATCCTGGCGACCTATGTGCAGCAGCCGCTGCAGACCATGTTCAGCGACGTGCCTTACCTGGGGGCGCTGTTTTCAGGACCGCCGGTGGGCATCGGCATCTTGTCGGCCGGCATCATTTTGGCCATCATGATCATCCCGTTCATCGCCTCGGTGATGCGCGATGTGTTCGAGGTCACGCCGGTGCTGCTCAAGGAATCCGCCTACGGCCTGGGCGCCACGACCTGGGAAGTGGTGTCCAAGGTGGTGCTGCCTTACACCAAGGCCGGCGTCATGGGCGGCATCATGCTGGGGCTGGGCCGGGCACTGGGCGAAACCATGGCGGTGACCTTTGTCATCGGCAATTTCAACCAGCTCGACTCGCTGAGCCTGTTCCAGGCGGCCAACAGCATCACGTCGGCGCTGGCCAACGAGTTTGCCGAGGCGGGCGAAGGCCTGCACCAGGCATCGCTGATCTACCTGGGGCTGGTGCTGTTCTTCATCACCTTCGTGGTGTTGTCGCTGTCCAAGCTGATGCTGTCGCAGTTGCAGAAAAATGAAGGGACCAAGACATGAGCGCCGTCATGCAAAACCCCGCGCAAGCCGCGCGCCTGGCACGCTTTGCCCAGCGCAAGCGGGTCAATCAGGTGGCACTGGTGCTGTCGCTGGGGGCCATGTGCTTTGGCCTCTTCTGGCTGTTCTGGATCTTGTGGGAAACCGTCCGGCTGGGTATTGGCGGCATCACGCTGGCCACCTTCACCCAGATGACACCGGCGCCGAATGAGGAAGGCGGCATTGCCAATGCGATCTACGGCTCGTTCCTGATGGTGCTGCTCTCGACCTTTGTTGGCACGCCGATTGGCATCATGGCCGGCATCTACCTGGCCGAGTACAACACCAAGGGCTGGCTGGCGTCGG
>JBBSRS010000320.1:0-3827 GCA_038242795.1 Burkholderiales bacterium | reverse complement strand
CGGCCGCTGAAAGAAAAATTCATGGAGCGCCTGGCCCTGCTGCTCGAATCCCAGTTGTGACCACTGGCGCGGTGGTCCGCAGCACCGAGCCGGCTTTCTTCAGGGCCGAATGCCCGACGCTGGCAAGAGGCATCGCATGGTGGGCGCGGCCTGCTGGCGCAAGGTCGTGCTGGCCCACGTGACCCGGGCCTGCCTGGCGGTGCTCAACGGCATCTCGCTGAACCACCTGATGAAAACCAGCGGCAGCCCCAACGATGCTCAACCCCTGTTCAAGTTTATTTCAATCCAGCTTGAACCCGATGTGCCGCAGAGCGCCGCACCGTCAGCAGGTCTGACGTCCCCGGCTCGCGGCATTCTTCCCCTCAGATGAAATCACAGCCCTTTTTTTGAGACCTTTTGAAGGGTGCGCAACACCTTGATCTACATCAAATTAAAAGATGCATTTTTTATGTACATTAACTTTCAAGCAGACCAAAACACCTGCCCAGACAACCGCCGCCTCCAACGCCCCAAGCGCCACAGCACGGTGGACTGCCAAAAACCTGACGTGAATTCCACGCCAGGCATGACGTTCAAACATGTTGAAGGTATCCAAATGAAAGCCGGTTTTGTCAGAAATGCAGTAGCAAGCGCCATCATCGGCGTCGTCGGCCTGGCCTCAGGCTATGCCGCCACTCCCCATGACCAACACGACACCGGTGTCAAGGCCATACCGAACGTGACCTTCACCCTGCGCACCGACATTGCCGACGGCAAGCTGGTGTTCATCGGTGAAACCGGTGCCATCAAGGGCAAGGTCAACCCGCAGCTGGCCGTGGCCGAAGGCGCCATCGTGCAAATCAACCTGATCAACGGCGACGGCGCCACGCACGACATCAGCGTGCCCGACTTCAAGGCGTCCTCCAACCAGCTCAACACCAAGGGCGCCAGCACGACCATCGTGTTTCAGGCCAACAAGAAAGGCGAATTCAAATACATCTGCACGCTGCCAGGCCATGTGCAGGCCGGCATGATCGGCCAGATCATGGTCGGCGACGGCGCCGCCACGCCCAAGGCGCTGGGTGCAGACGTCTCGCGCAACCCGATGGAAGTCAGCACGCCGATAGGCACCCGCAGCCCGCAAAGCGTGACCGTGAACCTGGACACCACCGAGGTGCTGGGCCAGCTGGCCGACGGCACCACCTACAAATACTGGACCTTCAACAACAAGGTGCCGGGCCCGTTCATCCGCGTGCGCCAGGGCGACACGGTGACCGTGAACATGGCCAATGCCGCCGACAGCAAGATGATCCATTCGGTGGATTTCCATGCCGTGACCGGCCCCGGGGGCGGTGCGGCGGTGACGCAGGCGGCACCCGGCACCAGCAAGAGCTTCACCTTCAAGGCGATGAACCCGGGCCTGTTTGTGTACCACTGCGCCACGCCCATGGTGGCGCAGCACATTTCCAACGGCATGTACGGCATGATCCTGGTCGAGCCCGAAGGCGGCCTACCCAAGGTGGACCGCGAGTTCTATGTGATGCAGGGCGAGCTGTACACCGCCCAGCCGCACGGCACCTTGGGTGAAAACGAATTCTCGCTGGAAAAACTGCTCAAGGAGCAGCCCGAGCACATGATGTTCAACGGCACCATGGACGCGCTGACCAAGACGCACCGCATGGAAGCGAAAGTCGGCGAAACCGTGCGCATCTTCTTCGGCGTCGGCGGGCCCAACGCCACATCGAGCTTTCATGTGATCGGCGAGGTGTTCGACCGGGTCTACAACATGGCCGACCTGACGTCGCCACCCAACAAGAATGTGCAAACCATCAGCGTGCCGCCGGGTGGCGCGTCGATGGTCGAATTCAAGGTCGAAGTGCCGGGCCGCTACATTCTGGTCGACCATGCGCTGTCGCGGCTTGAAAAAGGACTGGCCGGTTTCCTGTACGTGACCGGCCCCGAAAATCCCGAGGTGTTCCACACCATGGAAAAGATGAGCGCCAACTCGGGCCACTGAACAAACAAGAGAGGCGTTCGCAAGCCGCTCGGCTGCCCGTTGATGGCGGTACAGCTTGGATTTCAAGGCGCGACAGTTTTCTGTCGCGCTTTTTTTATGCCTGCAGGAATACCTGCCGGCCTTCAACAAACGCTGGTTTTTTACAGCGTACCCATCCCTACTCCGGTTGCAGGTCTGAAAAAGCCAGCCTGAACCGCTGAACGCGAAAAAAAAGCGCGGTATTTTTACCGCGCTTTTTTGGCGTCATGGTGTGAATGCCGTTGGTGTCCTACAGGCGACACTGGCACCGCGTCCTAGACTTTTACACGAGTCAAAAATGCACTGCTGCGGTGTCCCGCTCCGACTCGACGCATGGCACCTTTACCGCAGGAATCACCCTCAAAAAGGCCCATGCAATGAACGAAAAAACGTCTTTTCTTCGATTTCGAATCGACACGCACACCCGGCCGCGCGCCCTTCCCAAGGCCTTCAACGCAGCACTGCTTTTGCTGGCCGCGACATTCGCCGCACCCGGCTTAGCCCAAAAAGCCACCCGCGAGCAAGGCCGGCAAATAGCCAGCCAGGGCACGCCGCAAGGCGTGGCGGCCTGCATCAGCTGCCACGGCGCCAAAGGCGAAGGCATGGCTGCTTTTCCACGTCTGGCCGGCACCGGCCAAGCTTACCTGCAGGCGCAACTCGACGCGTTCGCCAGCGGCAGCCGCAAGAATGCCATCATGCAGCCGATGGCCCAAAACCTCACGCCCACCGAACGCCAGGCGGTGGCGCTCTACTTCAGCCAGCTGCCGGCGCCGTTTGTCGCGACTGATGCCGCACAGTCTTCCCCCGCCGATACGGGCGCCTGGCTGGCAATGCGCGGCCGCTGGACTGACCAGGTGCCGGCCTGCGCACAATGCCACGGCCCGGGTGGCAGCGGCGTTGGCGCCCAGTTTCCGCCATTGGCCGGCCTGCCCGCTGCCTATATCGCCGAGCAGATGCAGGCCTGGAAAGCAGGCAGCCGGCCGCCGGGTCCGCTGGCGCTGATGCCCGGCATTGCGAAGAAGCTTTCCGATGCCGAAGTCACCGCTGTGGCGGCGTACTATGAAAAACTTGCCGTGCCCGTCACTGTCCAGCCCGGAAAAACGAAAAGTCGTCCATGAACACCCAACCCTCCCGTTCAAAATTCCTGCTGGCCGGATGGCTGCTGTCGGCGGGTGTGGCGGCTGGCGCTGCCCCGCCTGCACAGACCGCCAGTGACGCTGCCAGTGCCAAGCCCGCAGCCATCGGCAGCGCATTTACACCGCCCGCCGAAAGCACCCTGCCCGATGGCGATTACGGCAAGGTCATCCGCCTAGGCGAACAGATTTTCATGGAAACCGGCCAGTACGCCAGCCGCTACGTGGGCAACAACCTGAGTTGCGCCAATTGCCACCTGGATGCCGGCCGCAAGGCCGATTCCGCGCCGCTGTGGGCGTCGTTCATTCACTACCCGGCCTTTCGCAAAAAGACCGGCCAGGTGGACACGCTGGCTTCACGCATCCAGGGCTGCTTTGAATACAGCATGAACGGCAAGGCACCGCCGGCCGATGACGAAATCATCACCGCATTACAGACCTATGCGTTCTGGCTGGCCAAGGGCGCGCCGGTCGGAACGCCGGTGCCGGGCAGCGGCTACCCCAAGCTCAAGAAACCGGCCTTGGCCGCCGACTACGCACGCGGTGAAAAGGTTTATGCACAGACCTGCGCGCTCTGCCATGGCGCAGACGGCCTGGGCCAGCGCGCTGGCGGCAAGCAGGTGTTCCCGCCGCTGTGGGGGCCCAAATCGTTCAACTGGGGCGCCGGCATGCACCAGCTG
>JBBSRS010000319.1:0-3832 GCA_038242795.1 Burkholderiales bacterium | reverse complement strand
GCGGCGGCGTGGTGCACCTGGCGTTTGAACGCGTCAGCGCCAGTGACCTGCCCGAACTGGCGGCCACAGTGGCCAGTCCCGGGCACCGGTGGCGCTGTTCGGCGGTGGCCATGTCGGCCCTGCGCTGGCCCGGGTGCTGGCGCTACTGCCGTTCCGGCTCCGCTGGATCGACAGCCGTGACGGCGTTTTCCCGCACGACCTGCCGGCGCGCGTTTCGCCGCCTGCTGGAGGTGCGTGGCTTCAGCCCGGACGAACTGGCGCACATCACCTGCCTGATTGGCGTTGCGGGCATTGCCGGCAAGGAACCCGAAGTGATCGCTGTGGCCGTTGCAGCCCAGCGTTTGCAAGCACTCAACACCTGAAGCGCGTTCGCAACACCCTACCAGTCTGCCACGATGCCTTCGGCCCGGATCGAGGATTTTTCAAAATGGGCTGTCAGGAAATCAACAAAGGCGCGCACCCGGGCTGACACCTGGTGGCGCTGCGGGAAGACCGCATGGATGTCGGCCGAAGGCGTGCGGTAGTTTTCCAGCACCTGCAGGAGCCGGCCGCTGCGCAGATAGCGGGCAATGTCCCATTCGGCCCGCATCACGATGCCATGACCGGCCAGCGCCCAGTTCACTGCGATTTCCCCGTCATTGGTGCTCAACTTGCCACGCACCTTGACGCTTTCGCAGCGCTTGCCCAGCGACAGACGCCAGGTGCCGTAGGCTTCGCCGCCCTGGCGGATGCCGATGCATTCATGGCGGGCCAGGTCGTGCGGCACCTTTGGGATGCCGTGCGCGGCCAGGTAAGCGGGCGCGGCGCACAGCAGGCGCCGATTGGGCGCCAGGTGCCTGGCCAGCACCCGTGCATCAGGCGGCTCGCCAAATCGCACGCAGACATCAAAAGTGTCTTCCGTCAGGGGCGGTGGATCGACCGACAGTTGCAGTTGCACCTGCACCTGTGGATAAAGGCTGGTGAAATCGGAGATCAGCGGCGCAATATGGCTGCGGCCAAATCCCAGCGTGGCATTGACGCGCAACAGTCCTTTGGGCGCCGCCGCCGCGCTGGAAACGAGTTGCTCCATGTCGTCGATGTCGGCCAGGATGCGCCGCGCATGCTGCAGATACGTTTCGCCTTCGGCTGTCAGTCCCACACGCCGGGTGGTGCGGTTGAGCAGTTGCACGCCAAGTCTCGCCTCCATCTGCGCCAGCCGCTTGCTGACGGCCGGCGTGCTGACCTCGAGTTCACGCGCCGCCATGGAAAAGCTGCCGCAACGCGCCAGCAGGCTGAAAAAAGCCATTTCAGAAGGGGCGGAAACAGGGGTGGACATTGTTGAGCCAAAGTTAACAATGGGATTACTTTAGCCGCTGCCATTGACTGCAGCAATCGATAGAGTGAGGTCCACATTCATCCGCCGCTCGGCTGCTTCATTGCTCCAAAGGAAACCCCCATGAAAATATACAAGATTGCCTGCATTCCCGGCGACGGTATCGGCAAGGAAGTCATTCCCGCCGGCCAGCAAGTCCTGCAGGCGCTGGCCGCCGCGCAAGACCGCTTTGCCTTTGAATTCACCTCGTTCGGCTGGGGCGGCGACTGGTACCGCGCCCACGGCGTGATGATGCCCGCCGATGGCCTGGACGCGCTGCGCGGCATGGACGCCATATTGTTCGGGTCGGCCGGTGACCCGCATATTCCCGACCACATCACGCTGTGGGGCCTGCGCCTGAAGATCTGCCAGGGGTTCGACCAGTACGCCAACGTGCGCCCGACCCGCATCCTGCCGGGCATCGACGGGCCGCTCAAGCGCTGCACGCCCGCGCAACTGGACTGGGTCATCGTGCGCGAAAACTCCGAAGGCGAATACGCGGGCGTCGGTGGCCGTGTGCACCAGGGCCACCCCATCGAGGCGGCGACCGATGTGTCGATGATGACCCGCGCCGGCGTCGAGCGCATCATGCGTTTTGCCTTCAAACTGGCCCAGTCACGGCCCCGCAAGCTGCTGACCGTGGTGACCAAATCCAACGCCCAACGCCACGCGATGGTGATGTGGGACGAAATCGCCGTGCAGATCAGTCAGGAATTTCCGGATGTGACCTGGGACAAGGAACTGGTCGATGCCTGCACGGCACGCATGGTGAATCGCCCCGCCACGCTGGACACGTTGGTGGCCACGAACCTGCATGCCGACATCCTGAGCGACCTGGCCGCCGCGCTGGCCGGCAGCCTGGGCATCGCGCCCACCGGCAACATCGACCCCGAGCGCCGCTACCCCAGCATGTTCGAGCCGATCCACGGTTCGGCCTTCGACATCATGGGCCAGGGCCTGGCCAATCCTGTCGGCACCTTCTGGTCGGCCGTGATGCTGCTGGAGCACCTGGGCGAAAACGCTGCGGCGCGCCAGCTGATGCAGGCCATCGAGTCGGTCACGGCCGATGCGTCGCTGCACACCCGCGACCTGGGCGGCAACGCCACCACCCAGCAGGTGACCGCCGCCGTCTGCGAGCGCATCACGGCCACCGTCAGCCAGCCCGTGGCTGCCTGAGTCGACCACCCACTGATTCCAAGGAGACAAGACATGCACAAACAAGCCCACGGAAAAGCGTTCCCCTCACTGGCCCCTGCGGCGGCGCTGGCTTCTGCACTGGCGCTGAGTCTGGTGGGTAGCGCTGCGCTCGCGCAAAGCTGGCCCGCCCGGCCAATCAGCCTGATCGTGCCTTTTCCGGCTGGCGGCACGACGGATGTGCTGGCGCGCGCCGTGGGGCAGGAACTGTCCAAAAGCCTGGGCCAGCCGGTGGTGGTTGAAAGCAAACCCGGTGCGGGCGCCACGCTGGGCGCAGACTTTGTGGCCAAGTCAAAACCCGACGGCTACACCCTGCTGGTGGGCGCTGTGCACCACACCATCGCCACCAGTGTGTACAAGAAGCTGCCCTACGATTTCCAGAAGGATTTCGCGCCCGTCACCACCGTGGCGCTGGTGCCCAATGTGCTGGTTGTCAACCCGAATGTGCCGGCGAGCAACGTGAAAGAGCTGTTGGCGCTGGCCAGGGCCGAGCCCGGCAAGCTGACCTACGGCTCCAACGGCAACGGCACCGGACAGCACCTGATCGGCGCGCAGTTTGAGGGCATGGGTGGCGTGCAATTGCTGCATGTGCCGTACAAGGGCAGCGGGCCGCTGACCGTTGACCTGCTGGGCGGCCAGATCACGATGTCGTTCGACACCATCACGCCGGTGCTGCCGCAAATCAAGGCCGGGAAACTCAGGGCGCTGGCCGTGACCACCCTCAAACGCTCACCGGCCCTGCCTGATGTGCCGACGCTCGACGAGGCTGGCCTGAAAGGCTTCGACCTGGGCACCTGGTTCGGCATCCTGGCGCCCGTTGCCACACCGCCTGACGTCGTGGTCCGGCTGAACACCGAACTGGTGAAAATCATCCAGTCACCCGAGTTTCGCAAGAAGATGGCTGACATCGGTGCCGAACCGATCGGCAACACATCCGGACAGATGGCGCTTCAGATCAAGGACGATACCGAGCGCTTTTCAAAGCTGGTAAAAGACGCCAGGGTGGCCATCGAATGACGGTCGGGCACCCGACGTCAAGGCGCCGCTGACTTTGAAAACACATTCAGCACCACGACGCCGGCAATGATCAACGCCATGCCCAGCAGGCCGGGCAGGTCGATGGTCTGGCGGTAAATCAGGAAACTCGCCAGGGTGATCAGCACGATGCCCAACCCGGACCAGATGGCGTAGGCAATGCCCGTCGGCATGGACCGCAGGGTGATGCTAAGGAAGTAAAACGCGATGGCGTAACCGGCCACGGCCAGCGCCGAAGGCAGCGCGCGCGTG
>JBBSRS010000318.1:0-3834 GCA_038242795.1 Burkholderiales bacterium | reverse complement strand
GCGCCGCGCGCGGCCTGCCGACCTCGAAATCCGAGCAGCAGGGCGCTGCCGACGCCGGCCAGCCGGCCCGCGCGCCCAAAACCCGGATGGACCCGGCGGCGCTGAACGATCTGCGCGCCAAGTCGTCTGCCTTTGTGCAGCAGGCGCTTGCCAAGCTGGAGCACGAAGTCACTGAAGGCCATGGCAAGTCCACGCCCAAGGTCGCCGCCGAACTGCGCCAGGCCCTGAAAGACAACATCCGCAACATCGACAGCAAGCTCGAAGCCGCTGCCCACGCCGCGCTGACTGCAGCTGGCGAACTCGAAGGCTGGCAGCGCTGGCGTGCCGACCAGATCCGCGAGGAACTGGTCGTCAAGGCCGAGGCATTGCTCGCCAAGCCCTTGGGCGGTCGCAAGCAGCAGGACGCGCTGCGCCACATGCGCGAGCAGTGGAAAACCAGCGACCAGGGCGGCACGCCCAACCACGCGCTGTGGAAGCGTTTTGACGACGCCTGCAACGAGGCGCACAAGGTCGTCGAAGCCTGGCTGGAAAAAGTCAAGGAACAGGCCGAAGCGCACAAGGCCCAGCGCCAGGCGCTGATCGACGAAGTGCTGGCCTGGGCCGAAGCCCACAAGGACAACACCGACTGGAAGATGCACATTCGCAGCCTGAACGGCTTTGTCGAAAAATGGCGCGAAGCCGGCCACCTGGGCGACAAGGCGTTTGCCGAAGTCCAGCCGCTGTGGAAAGCCGCCATGGACCAGGCCGACGCCGGCCTGACCGCCGCGAGAAGCGCCAGCCTGGCGCGCCGCCGCGCCATGATCGAGGAAGCGCAAACACTGGGCGCCGAGCCGCAGCTGCGCATCGACGCCGTCAAGTCGCTGCAGCAGCGCTGGCAGCAGGAAGCGCAAAGCGTGCCGATCGAGCGCAAGCAGGAACAAAAACTCTGGGACGCCTTCAGGAAGCCGATTGACGACGCCTTCCAGCGCAAAACCGTCGAGCGTGAAAAATCCGCCGCCGCACTGGGCGAACACGACCGTTACGTGCTGGACGCCGCCAAGGCCGTCGAGCTGGCGACCGCCAGCGGCGATGCGCAACAGATCCATGCCGCCGCCAAGGCGCTGGAAGCCGCCGTGCGCGGGCAGGTTGCCGCCGCCGCAGCCGATGCCAAGACCGCCGCCGACGTGGCCGACGCTGCCGCCAGCGCCGTGAAGCCGTCGAATGTGGAACAAAATCAGCCTTCTGCGCAGGATGCGCAAGCGCAAGCAGCTACCGAAAGCATGGCAACCGAGCCCGCAGTCGATGCCGACGGCAACCCGACCGCCGAAGCCATCGAGGACGATTTTTCAGAATCCGCGCAGCCCGCCACCGAGCCTGCCGAACCTGCGCCCGCGCCGAAGCCTGCCGCCAAGCCCGTCGTCGCCATGCGCGGTGACGACCGCCCCGGCATGCGCAAGGCCGAACCCGCTGGCGCTGCTGGCCGTGGCGGCAAGTTTGGCGACCGCAAGGATGCGCGTCCGGGCGGCAAGCCCAGCGGCCCGCGCCAGAGCACCGACAACAAGTTCGAGCCTTACCGTCCCGAGCGCACCGAACGCTTCAGCGAACGCAACGAGCGTCCGGCCTTTGAAGACCGTGGTCCGCGCCTGGGCGATGCCGCCTTCCGCGCCCAGCGCGAGGCGTTCGAGGCCGCCAACCAGGCGCTGAAAAAGCTGGCCATGCAGGCGCACGGCGAAGTGCTGACCAACCTGCTGACCGCGTGGGAAAAGCGCGACCCCGAGCAACTGCCCGCCGCACAGGAACTGGGCAAGCAGGTCGCGCCTGCGGTGCGCAGTGGCTGGGTGAAGGCGCTGGGCGCCCCGGCCGGAAAAGACGCCGCCGAATCACTGCTGCGCCTGGAAATGGCGGCCGAACTGCCGACGCCGGCCGAGCACATCAGCGCGCGCCGCATGCTGCAGCTGCAGTTGCTGACCCGCCGCAACGCGCCAGCGCCTGCCGAGACCTGGGGCGAAGACACCGCCAAGGTGCTGGCCGCCGAGTTCGACGCCGGCAACGCCCGACGCCTGCAGAACGCGCTCAAGGCCCTGCTCAAGCGCTGAGCAGGCACGCCGGGCCAGGCGCTTGATGGCGTCTATCCGGCGCCAACGGCTGCGCTGCGCAACCGTCATGGCCTTTCGCACCACAAAGCCGGACCGCCAGGACTTTATGCAGCCATGAAGTTCTGGAGGCCCGGCTTGTTCAATGGCTCGATCAATCCGGGATCAGGTGCGAAGCGGCAGTCGGCGCTGCAGCACGGTAATCAGGCGCCACCGCATGCCGTGTTGAAGTGGCAACGCACGAAGGCATCGTCAAGCAGCTGCTGACATGCAGCTGGTTTCCAGCCCACGGTGCATGAATGCTATTCAATAAATAGCTGCTTGTGCAGAGGGGGCTTGCGTGAAAGGCTTCTTTTGCTTGAAGTGAAGGGTTTTCCAGGCCATCCGGTCAACAACGGTTTTGCCTCCGGATGGAGGCGGGCGCTGAAAATCAGAACTGCGTGGGAATTTCCTGGTTTGTTTGCGTTTTTGGGAATAGACCGAACGGGCTAACATGTCATATTGTGAAAAATGCGTGGGGATTCAATAATCCAGTGAATCCCCCACCGAGAGCCCGACCGCATGCACAGCAGACCCGCACCGGATATTCTGAAATTGAGCGTCATCCTTCCCTGCTTCAACGGCGCGGCTACCCTTGCGGTGCAGCTTGAAGCGCTCACGGTCCAGGATTGGCCGGGCGGCTGGGAACTGATCGTTGTCAACAACGGCTCAACCGACGACTCCATGGCCATGGTCGAGGCCTACCGGGCGCGGTTTCCGGTGCTGAAAATCGTCGAAGCCCATGTGCCCGGCACACGCCGGCTGGGCGTGCCGCATTCCTACAACACCGGCATCCAGGCCGCCACCGGCGATGCGTTTGTGTTTTGCGAGGCCGACGATGAAGTGGCACCGGGCTGGCTTGCCGCCATGGGCCGCGCCCTGACGGTGCATGACTTCGTGCTGGCACGCCTGGACCACCGCAAGCTGAACCCCGAGTGGCTGCATCCGCCGCACGGCGAGGGCTACCAGTCCGCAGGGCTTTACCGCATGACCTTCGCGCCGCATTTCTTCTCGGCCAGCGCCTGTGGTTTTGGCCTGAGCCGTTCGATTTATGAAACGCTGGGTCCGTTGAATGTCGATTTCCCCATCGTGCACGATGGGGAATACTGCTGGCGGGCGCAGCTGGCCGGCTATGCGCTGCATTTTGAGCCCGAAGCGCTGATTTACTACCGTGAAAAATCGTCGCTCATGGCGCGGTTTCGCCAGTCACAAAACTGGGGGCGCGACACCACCCGCTTGCACCACCACTATGGAACGGTGATGGGCCGGCTCAGCCTGCCCCGGCATCTGGTGTCAATTGCCCGGTCGTTGCCTTCAGGCGTCCGGGCCTTGCTGTCGCAGGGCTTGCGTCGTCCCCGGGGACAGGTTTTGCTGGCCGACTGGATATGGGATTTTGGCTGGGCTACCGGCAAGCTGCAGCTGATTTTGGAAAAACGGGCGTTGTCTGCGCAAAAAAAGAAGATGCCGGCTGCAGGATCGGCGACAACTGCCGTTGCTGCGACGGGGACGGCAGCAGCAGCAGCCGACCAAGGGGTTTCTGGCTGATCCGGGCCGGTTACAAATCGGTGCGCAGCTTCCAGATTTCCGGAAACAGCACCACGTCCAGCATCTTGCGCAGGTAGCGCACGCCGCCCGTCCCGCCGGTGCCGCGCTTGAAACCGATGACGCGCTCAACCGTGGTGACATGGCGAAAGCGCCAGAGCCGGAAGGCGTCCTCCAGGTC
>JBBSRS010000317.1:0-3840 GCA_038242795.1 Burkholderiales bacterium | reverse complement strand
TGAGCTGGTTGCAGACGACCACCGTGCCGTCGAGCCCCGGGCCTTCCTCGTCGCTGGTGATCAAAAAAGCCATCGACAGCGCCGGTTGGGGATGCGCCGCCAGGAATTCCTCGACGGCCACGACCATGGCGGCAATCGAGGTTTTCATGTCGGCGGTGCCGCGCCCGTACAGATTGCCAGCCCGGTGGCTGGGCGTGAACGGGTGGCTGTGCCACTGCTCGAGCGGGCCGGTCGGCACCACGTCGGTGTGGCCGGCAAACACAAGTGTCTTGGCGCTGTTTTCTGCGTTGTCTGGGTTTGCTATGGATTCGATAGCTGCTTGCGCCGATGCAGCATGCGCAGAAGGCCTGAAACCCTCAAATTTAGCCCAGAGGTTGGTGACCCGGAAGTGCTCGGGTCCGCTGACGATGGTTTCACACTTGAAACCAAGCGGCGTCAGCCGCGCGATCAGCAGGTCCTGGCAGCCGGCATCGTCGGGCGTGCCCGAAGCGCGGGAAATCAGTTGCTCGGCAAGGTGGAGTGTTCGGGACATGGTGGGTTCAATGCCTGACGTCGAAGGTAATTTCCGTGAACGAGGGTTCGTCATCCGGGTCGATGCCGTGGTCTTCGGTCTTGGCCTTGCCGGCGATGAAGTCGTTTTCGAGCCGCCACATCAGGTTGGTCGGCGAATCGGCATTTGCCAGGCCTTCCTTGCGCGCCACCGTGCCGTCGGTGATCAGTCGGGCGATGTGCTGCTCAAAGGTCTGCGAGCCTTCGGCCATGGATTTTTCCATGGCTTCCTTGACGCCCGAAAAGTCGCCTTTTTCAATCAGCTCGGCCACCAGTTTGGTGTTGAGCATGACTTCCACAGCGGGAATGCGGTCATGGTTCTGGCTGCGCAGCAAACGCTGGGAAACCACCGCCTTCAGCGCGGCCGCCAGATCGCCCAGCAGGGTCGGACGCACCTCGACCGGGTAGAAGCTCAGGATGCGGTTGAGCGCCTGGTAGCTGTTGTTGGCATGCATGGTGGCCAGGCACAGGTGGCCTGACTGGGCATAGGCAATCGCCGCCGACATGGTTTCACGGTCGCGGATTTCGCCGATCATGATCACGTCAGGCGCCTGCCGCAGCGCATTTTTGAGTGCCACCTGAAGCGACTGCGTGTCGCTGCCGATTTCGCGCTGGTTGACGATCGACTTCTTGTTGGTGAAGTAATACTCGATCGGGTCTTCAATCGTCAGGATGTGCCCCGTCGTGGTTTCGTTGCGCCGGTCGATCATCGAAGCCAGCGTGGTGCTTTTGCCCGCGCCGGTGGCGCCCACCATCAGGATCAGGCCGCGCTTTTCCATGATCAGCTCGCCCAGCACGGGCGGCAGGTTCAGGCTGGCCAGCGCCGGAACCTTGTTCGGAATGTAGCGAATCACCGCTGCGTAGGTGCTGCGCTGGCGAAACCCGCTGATGCGGAAATTGCCCAGCCCCTCGACTGGCAACGCCATGTTGAGCTCGCCGATTTCGTCGAGTTCCTCGATGCGCTGGGGCGGCAGCACTTCGGCCAGCAGCGTGCGCGTCGCATCGGCCGGCAGGATCTGCGCATTGATGGGAATGGACTGCCCGTTGATCTTGATCATCGCTGGCGAGTGCGCCGACAGGTAAACGTCAGACGCCTTCTTGTCCACCATCAACCGCAGAATTCTTTCCATCGTGCTCATGGCTCAGCTTTCATCCAGGTTAATTCAGGCGCAACGTGCGCATCGAGACGCGGGGCTGGACCGCTCCAGCCCAGCAGGGGCCGCGGAACCGGCTTTGCCGGGCCGCAGGCGCAACGGCAAGCGTGGGGGTCATTTCTAGTCCCGCAGGAGGTCGTTCAGGCTGGTGGTGGCGCGGGTCTTGGCGTCCACGCGCTTGACGATCACGGCGCAGTACAGGCTGTACTTGCCGCCGGCCTTGGGCAGGTTGCCCGACACGACGACCGAGCCGGCGGGAATGCGGCCGTAGCTCACCGTGTCAGCTTCACGGTCGTAAATCGGCGTGCTCTGGCCGATGTACACGCCCATCGAGATCACCGAGTTTTCCTCGACGATCACGCCTTCGACAATCTCGGAGCGCGCGCCGATGAAGCAGTTGTCCTCGATGATGGTCGGGTTCGCCTGCATGGGTTCGAGCACGCCGCCAATCCCGACGCCGCCCGACAGGTGCACGTTCTTGCCGATCTGCGCGCAGGAACCGACGGCCGCCCAAGTGTCGACCATCGTGCCTTCATCGACGTAGGCGCCGATATTGACGTAACTGGGCATCAAAATCGCGCCCTTGGCAATGAAGCAGCCGCGGCGCGCCACGGCGGGCGGCACCACGCGAACGCCGGTGGCGCGCATTTCCTGCTCGCTCAGGTGCGAGAACTTGGTGGGCACCTTGTCATAAAAAGCCAGTTCGCCGGCGCGCATCATTTCGTTGTCTTTCAGCCGAAAGCTCAGCAACACGGCCTTTTTGAGCCACTGGTGCACCGTCCACTGGCCCACGCCTTCGCGGGTGGCGACGCGCAATGTGCCGTTGTTGAGTTGCTCGATGGCGTGCTCGACCGCTTCCAGAACTTCTTTGGGCGCAGCGGTGGTCGACAGGTTGGCACGATTTTCCCAGGCGGCGTCGATGGTGGCTTGCAGGTTGTCTTGTGTCATGTTGGGTTTTTCAGTGAACGTTGGATTGAATGAACTGGACGATGCGCCGGGCGGCTTCGACGCATTCGGCGGTTTCGGCGACCAGCGCCATGCGGATGCGGCCGGCGCCGGGGTTGAACCCCTGCGCATCGCGCGCCAGGTAACTGCCCGGCAACACGACGACATTGTAAAGAGCCAGCAATTCGCGCGAGAACGCCGTGTCCGAACCGTTAAACCCCGCGGGCACGGCCGCCCACAGGTAAAAACCGGCGTCGGGCAGGGCCACGTCCATCACCTGCGCCAGCAGTGGCGTGACCTGCGCGAACTTTTCGCGGTACTGGGCGCGGTTGTCGACCACATGCGCCTCGTCGGCCCAGGCGGCCATGCTGGCTGTCTGCACGATGGGGCTCATGGCGCTGCCGTGGTAGGTGCGGTAGAGCAAAAACGACTTGATCAGCGCTGCGTCGCCGGCGACAAAACCGCTGCGCAGGCCGGGCACGTTGCTGCGCTTGGACAGGCTGGTGAGCGAAATCAGGTTCTTGAAGTCATGCCGGCCGAGTTGTGCGGCCGCCTCCAGCCCGCCCAACGGCGGCTCGTCCCGGAAATAAATCTCGCTGTAGCACTCGTCCGAGGCAATCACGAAGCCGTAGCGGTCGCTGAGTTCAAAAAGCAGTTTCCACTCGTCCAGGCCCATCACCGCGCCGGTTGGGTTGCCCGGCGAGCAGACAAACAGCAGCTGGGTGGTTTCCCACACCGATTCAGGCACGGCGGCCCAGTCAATGCCGAAGTTGCGCGCCGCCTCACTCGGCGCAAACCACGGCTGCGCGCCGGCCAGTAGCGCCGCGCCTTCGTAGATTTGATAAAACGGGTTCGGGCAAACCACCGTCGCGCCCGGCTGGCTCGGGTCTATCACGGTTTGCGCCAGCGCAAACAGCGCCTCGCGCGAGCCATTGACCGGCAGGATTTGCGTCGCCGCATCCACCTTCAGTCCGCCGTAGCGCCGGGCCAGCCAGTCGCTCATCGTCTGGCGCAGTCGGGGCTCGCCCAGCGTGCCGGGGTAGCTGGCCAGGCCCGCCAGGCTGCCGGTCAGCGCATCCTTGATGAGCTGCGGCGTCGCATGGCGCGGCTCGCCGATGCCCAGGCTGATGGGTTTATACGCCGGGTTGGGCGTGATGTCGGCATGCAACTGGCGCAGCCGCTCGAAGGGGTA
>JBBSRS010000316.1:0-3848 GCA_038242795.1 Burkholderiales bacterium | reverse complement strand
GAAATACGGAACGGTTTCGGCCGCGCCGCTGGCGACCTTGGACACCGTGGCATTGATGCCGGCGGCGTGATCCTTGGGCGCAATCACCGCCTGCGCACCCGCGCCGTCGGCCACCCGCAGGCAGGCACCGAGGTTGTGCGGATCGGTCACGCCGTCAAGCACCAACAGCAAAGGCTGGGCCGTACCGGCGGCTTCCAGCTGCTCCAGCAACTCGTCGAGTGAAGTAACTTGGGCCACTGCATCGACCCGTGCGACAACGCCCTGGTGGCCATGGCTGCCGCACATCTTGGCCAGTCGCAGGCCATCGCACTCGACCATGCGAACACCGGCTTCACGAACGCGGTCGGTGAACTGGCGCATGCGGGCATCGCGGCGCGAAACATCATAAAAAACCTCGAGAACTGACTTGGGCGCGGTCTTGAGGCGGACACCGACGGCATGGAAGCCGAAAAGAACTTTTTGGGGGGAAGAAGACATGCGCCAATTATCGCTGCACGGATTTTGAAGGCGGCACGCGGGCCAGAGGGTGGCAAGGCACCAGAGCAATGCCTGCTATTTTATGCATAGCGCCTGGCACACACCAGCTATGCGCGAGAAGCTTTTTTGGCTTATGAAACCGCGATCTGCCCCGCCTCGATGGTGATGCGCCGTTCACAGCGCGCGGCAATTGCCGGGTCGTGCGTCACCAGCACCAGCGTGGTGCCGATTTCCTGGTTCAGCTCGAACATCAGCTTCATCACGGTTTCGCCGGTGGCAAAGTCCAGGCTGCCGGTCGGCTCGTCGGCCAGCAGCACCGCCGGCTTGACGACAAAGGCCCGAGCCAGCGCCACCCGCTGCTGCTCGCCGCCCGACAGCACCTTGGGATAATGGCCGAGTCGCTCGCCCAGGCCGACCCGCTTGAGCATGTCGGTCGCCAGCGCCCGGGCGTGCTTCATGCCGGACAGCTCCAGCGGCAGCATGACGTTTTCAAGCGCCGTCAGGTTGGCCATGAGCTGGAAGCTCTGGAACACGAAGCCGACTTTCTGCGCCCGCAGGGCGGCGCGGTCGTCCTCGCTGATGGCAAAGATGTCCTGGCCCGCCAGCCGTACCGTGCCACTCGTCGGGGTGTCAAGTCCGGCAATGATCGTCAGCAGCGTGCTTTTGCCCGAGCCCGATGCACCGACAATGGCAGCGGTTTCGCGCGGATTCAGCGAAAAGTCAATATCGCGCAAAATGGTCAAGGTGCCGGTCGAGTCGGTGACCGACTTGAAAACATGCTCAACGCAAACAATTGGAGAACTGGCAGGCTCCCCTGATTCAGGCAGCCTGGACGCCACTTCACCCCTACCGGAAACCACAGGTTCAAACATGTCAACCTTCTTTGAAAACGTTAAATCGATTGCTGCCAACTGTAGCAAGCCTCGACTGGCCACGCGAAACCGTTGCGCCAAATCCTTGGGGACCCTGTTGATGAGCGCCGCACTGGTGGTGCCCGCCTTTGCACAGGCGCCAGCCGAAGCGAAGTCGCAGCCGACCCTGCTGATCGTCGGCGACTCGCTGAGCGCCGAGTACGGCCTGAAGCGCGGCACGGGCTGGGTGCCGCTGCTTGAAAAGCAACTGGCGAGCGAAAACAAAAATGTCCGGGTGGTCAATGCCAGCATCAGCGGCGACACCACTTCGGGCGGCCGTTCGCGCCTGCCGGCCTTGCTGGCACAGTACCAGCCCGCCACCGTGGTGATCGAGCTGGGCGGCAATGACGCACTGCGCGGGCTGCCGCTGGACATGACCGCCAAGAACCTGAGCGCCATGACGCAGGCGTCCAAAAAAGCCGGTGCCCGCGTGCTGCTGCTGGGCATGGAGGTGCCGCCCAACTATGGCGGCGCCTACGCCGCCACCTTTTCAGGACTGTTTTCAAAAGTCGCCAAAGAAGAAAAAGTGGCGCTCGTGCCGTTTTTCCTCAAGGGCATTGCCGATGGCGACAACGCCGCTGCCAATTTCCAGGCCGACCGCATCCACCCCAACGCGTCATCGCAAGCCAGAATGCTGGCCAATGTCTGGCCAGAACTGAAGAAAATCATCCCGTGAGCCTTGACCGCATTTCCGCCGAAGACGCCCTGGCCCGATTGGGCCAGTTTTCCACCGTCATCGACGCCCGCTCCGAGGGCGAATACGCCGAAGACCACCTGCCCGGTGCCGTGAACTGGCCCAGCCTGCATGACGACGAGCGAAAGATCGTTGGCACGCGGTACAAGCAGATCAGCCAGTTCGAGGCCAAAAAGCTGGGCGCGGCGCTGGTCGCCAAAAACATCGCCGATCACATCCAGCGCGAGGTGCTCGACAAGCCCCGCGAATGGCAGCCGCTGGTTTACTGCTGGCGGGGCGGCAAGCGCAGTGGTTCGCTGGCGCTGATTCTGGACCAGATCGGCTTCAAGGTGACACTGGTTGACGGCGGCTACAAGGCCTTCCGGGCGGCGCTGGTCGCGGATCTGCCGAAACTCGCCGCGCAGCACCATTACCGCGTGGTGTGCGGCCCCACCGGCTCGGGCAAGACGCGGCTGCTGCAGGCGTTGGCGGCGCAGGGCGCGCAGGTGCTTGACCTGGAAGCGCTGGCCAATCACCGCAGTTCGGTGCTTGGCTTGATCCCGGGCGTGGCCCAGCCGAGCCAGAAAGCCTATGACAGCCGCATCTGGACGGCGCTGCGCAGCTTCGATGCGGCGCGGCCGGTCTATATTGAAAGCGAAAGCAAGAAGGTGGGCAATGTGGCCGTGCCCGAAGGGCTGATTGCCGCGATGCGCGCCAGCCCCTGCCTGCAGCTGGACCTGCCGGAGGGCGAGCGGGTCGCCCTGCTGCTCGAAGACTATGATTTTTTTGTCCGCGATGTCGAGTTTTTCTGCGACCGGCTTGACGCCTTGACCGAGGCGCGCGGCAAGGCCACGGTGCTGGACTGGCAGGCGCGTGCGCGCAGTGGCGATGTGGCATCGGTGGTGCTCCAACTGCTGCTCAATCATTACGATCCGGGCTATCTGCAGTCGATGCAGCGCAATTTCGCCCACTACAAATCAGCGCAATCCCTGGCGCCGCGTGACCACAGCGTGCAGGCCATGACCGAACTCGCCAGTTCGATGCTGGCCGAGGCGTGACGAAAAAAAACCCGGCATCACCAATGGCGGTGATGCCGGGCTAATCATTGACTTGCTATTAAATCAATAGCTTCTCGCGCATATCCATATTGCGCCAGAAGGCTATTTTGTTGAATTTACAGCTCAGGGAGGAGAACCGGCAGGCGGTATGCCAATCTGCGCTTCGCTGATGTTGTCCTGATCCGGCGTGCCGTCACTGGACACATCGCCGTCCTCTGGTTTGCCTTCTCCCTTGCGCTTGAGTTTGTCTTCTTTCTTGCGTTTTTTCGCCAGCTCCTTCTGACGCTTTTCATAGGAGTAATTGGGAGTTGCCACAGCTTGCTTTCGTGAATAGGTATCCCTTACTGTAATGCATTGCCACCGGGCGTTTCATTCAGGCCGGCCAGCGCCCGGGCCAGGTCACCTTGCAAGTCCGCAACGGCTTCGAGGCCCACGGAAAAGCGCACCAGACCGCCCGCGTAAGGCCAGGGGCGCACCACACGCAGGGCCGGCATGTCATACGGCACGCACAGGCTCATCGGCCCGGCCCAGCTGTAGCCCAGCCTGAAAAGCTGCAGGCTGTCGCAAAAACGGTCGATCTGCGCAGTCGTGAATTCCGGCTTGAAGACAGCACTGAACAGGCAGGCGGCGCCCTGGCAGTCGCGCTTCCATTCGGAATGGCCTGGCGAATTGGGCAAGGCCGGGTGCAGCACGGCGGCAATCTGCGGCTGGCCCTGCAACCAGGTGGCG
>JBBSRS010000315.1:0-3852 GCA_038242795.1 Burkholderiales bacterium | reverse complement strand
CCCCCCATGCGCATCCTGCTGGCTGAAGACGATTCCTTATTGGGTGACGGCCTGCGGGCGGGCCTGCGCCAGCTGGGCTTTCTGGTGGACTGGGTGCGCGATGGTGAAGCGGCAGAGCGCGAACTGCGCGCCCAGGCGTATGAAGCCGCCGTGCTTGACCTCGGGCTGCCGCGCAAGGACGGGCTGAACGTGCTGGCCGACATCCGCCGTTCGGGCATTTTGACCCCCGTGTTGGTGCTCACCGCGCGCGACGCTGTACCGGACCGGATTCGCGGCCTCGATGTGGGGGCTGACGATTACGTGGTCAAACCGGTCGATTTGCACGAGCTGGCGGCGCGGCTGCGCGCGCTGGTGCGTCGGGCGCATGGTCAGCCGCAGGAGTGTTTGAGCGCGCAGGACGTGGTGCTCGACCCGGCCTCTCGCTCGGTGCGTCAGGCCGGCGAGCCGGTCACGCTGTCCACCCGGGAATTTGATTTGCTGCAGGCCTTCATGCTGGGCGCCGACCGGGTGCTGTCACGCGAACAGCTGGAGCAACAGCTCTACAGCTGGGGCCAGGAAGTGGAAAGCAACGCGATCGAGGTGCATATCCACAATCTGCGGCGCAAGCTCGGGCCGGCGCTGATTCACACGGTGCGCGGTGTTGGCTACATGCTGCAGCGCGATCTGCCCAAGCCATGATGCGCTCGCCGCGTTCGTTGCAAGGCCGGCTGCTGGTCATGGTGATGTCGATGGTCGTCGTCGTCTGGCTGGCCGTGGCCGTGCTGACTTGGTTTGATGCGCGCCACGAGCTGGATGAGTTGCTCGACGGCCACCTGGCGCAGGCCGCCGCGCTGCTGGTGGTGCAGCAGGCGCAGGCGCTGGAAGACGATGGCCAGGGCATCGACGCGCCCACATTGCACCGCTACGCGCCCAAGGTGGCATTCCAGGTTTTTCATGAAGACCGGCTGGCGCTGCGTTCAGCCAATGCCCCGGTGACACCGATGGTCGAGGCCGGCAAGCGTTTCAAATCCGGTTTCAAGACGGTGCAGATCAATGGCATGACGTGGCGTGTTTTTGCCGCCTATGGGGCCGAGCGGGACGTGCAGGTCTACGTCGGCGAGCAAATGGGGTCGCGGAATTCGATTTTGTGGGCGGTGCTGCGCAGCACGCTGTGGCCGATGTTGGTGGCGCTGCCGCTGCTGGGGCTGGCGGTGTGGTGGGCGGTGTACCGGGGTGTGCAGCCGATTCGGCGGCTCGGGCGCGCCCTGGCAGAGCGCGAGCCGCAGGCGCTGGACCCGGTCAACCTGCGCCATGCGCCTGCCGAGATGGAACCGATGATTGCCGCCTTGAACAGTCTGTTCGAGCGCATTGGCCATTTGCTCGAATCCGAGCGCCGCTTCACCGCCGATGCCGCGCACGAACTGCGCACGCCGATTGCCGCCATCCGCATGCAGGCGCAGGTGGCGATGGGCGAAGCCGACGCCGCCTTGCGCCAGCACGCCTTGCAAGGCACGCTCGAAGGCTGCGACCGCGCCACGCGCCTGGTCGAGCAACTGCTCAGCCTGTCCCGGCTGGAAGCGCTGGAAGCGCCCGTCATGGCGGCGGTCGATCTGCGCGCCGTGGCGCAGCGGGTGGTGGCCGAGCTGGCGCCCAAAGCCATTGGAAAACAGCAGACGCTGGAATTCGAGGGCGACGTGTCCTGCCCCATTCCGGGCAACGCGACGCTGCTGGCGGTGATGGTGCGCAACCTGGTCGACAACGCCGTGCGCTACAGCCCGCCATCGGCGTGCATCAAGGTCGCCGTTCAGTTGCAAGACGGCCAGGTGGCGCTGCGTGTGGAAGACAGCGGGCCGGGCCTGGACGATGCAGACAGTAAGCGACTGGGCGAGCGATTTTTCCGCGTGACGGGCAGCCTTGAAAGCGGCAGTGGCCTGGGCTGGTCCATCGTGCGGCGTATTGCGGCAGTGCACCGGCTCGACATCGAGGTGGGGCGCTCGACCGAACTGGGTGGGCTGGCGGTGCGCGTCATTTCTCATAAAATACAGAGTTTGTGCAACAGGGGCGGGCGATAACAGCTATTGAAAAAATAGCGGCTCCTGATGGCACAAATTTTTCCTCTCCAGACCGAAGAACCCATCAGAGGCTTCACCCTTCACCGATGGTGAAGCACTCAATCATTGCGTCACCTGTCTGGAATCGTTTCACCCACAAGAATTGAGGAGTGCCACTGCCATGAAACTGTTGAGCCGCCACCAGGAACGCCACCGAACCGACCGCATCGGCTGGCTGCGTGCCGCCGTGCTGGGTGCCAATGACGGCATTGTTTCCACCGCCAGCCTGGTGCTGGGCGTGGCCGCAGCCGGCGCCACGCCGCAGGCTATTTTGGTGGCCGGCGTGGCGGGGCTGGTGGCCGGTGCCACGTCGATGGCGGCGGGCGAGTATGTCTCGGTGCATTCGCAGGCCGACACCGAAAAGGCCGAACTGGAACGTGAGCGCCGGGAAATCGAGCTGCATCCCGAAGCGGAACACGCCGAACTGGCGGGCATTTATGTCAAGCGCGGGCTGACGCCTGAACTGGCGCATCAGGTCGCCGGTCAACTGATGAAACATGACGCACTGGGCGCGCATGTGCGCGACGAATTGGGAATTTCTGACGCCCTGCTTGCCAACCCGATCCAGGCGGCCATCGCATCGGCCGCGAGCTTTGCGGTGGGGGCGGTGCTGCCCTTGGCGGTCGCGGCTTTGGCGCCGGTCCATGCCTTGAGCGTCTGGGTGCCTGTCACTTCAATCGGTTTTCTGGCCTTGCTGGGGGGCACAGCAGCGCGGGCGGGCGGCGCCGGAGTCCTGACGGGTGCCTGGCGCGTGACTTTTTGGGGCGCGCTGGCGATGGCCATCACCGCCGGGGTGGGCGCGCTGTTTGGCGATGTCGTTTAGCAGGAAATCAAACTGGTTTTCCCCGTGGCGGTTCTGTCTTTGGCCATTTTGCTATTGAATAAATAGCTGGTGACGCAGGCCAGATAAGCGTAAAAGGCATTTTCTTGCCTAAATTGGTAACTGCTCAGCTCCCTCGAAGCTCTCTGCAATCTCTTTTGTCATTGCGGACCGAGCCTGTCCCGGACTTGATCCGGGAATCCGCAATCCATGACCCCGCTGGGGAGAGGTCATGGTTCCCGGGTGCTGAAACCCCGGACTTGATCCGGGGCCGGGATGACAGAGGCTGATGCCATTGCGCTTTAAACTGAAAGCGACCTGAATTGCGTGAAGGCTGAAATCCGTACGCGCTAGGCGCGGTGGGGCAAGGCAGCGTCCGGATACAGCTGACGCAGCACGGATGAGTTGATGCGCAGCAGCATCGCCTGCGCAGCTTTGGTCGATGTGTCTGCAGGGGCGGCCGGCTGGCGCAGCGTCTGCCACAAGCGGCTCAAGGCGGCTTCTTCGGTGGCAACGGCCCGTTCGACTTCCATCTGCCAGAACGCCGGGGCTTCGCTTTGCGCAAAATGGCCGCGCCCGCGTCCGAAGTGCGCCACCGTCAGGTACCGCAGCACGCTGGCCACCAGCAGCGTGCGCATGAATTCATCGGTGAACTGCACCGTGGTCTGTTCCCGGTCGGTGCTTGAATTGAAACCCCAGGCCGCTCCCGCAAAGCCCAAGGCGCCGACCACGCTGCCCAGCAACGCACCGGCGCCCATCGTCAGGCCGCCGGCCATCAGGTCTGCTGACAGGCCGGTCGCGGCGCCCGACAGCACTGCACCAAGCAAGCCCGCCTGCGCCTTGTCGATGGGCGCGCGAACCGCAAAATTCTCGCGCACCCGCTGGTTAATGCGCGTCGCTTCGCCGGGGTCGATCCGGTGCAGGGTCAGCAACTCACGCGTG
>JBBSRS010000314.1:0-3853 GCA_038242795.1 Burkholderiales bacterium | reverse complement strand
GGGCAGGTGCTGTTCCTGATGGGCCCCGGCCCGGGCTACAAGCTGGATCTGCAGGCGGCCGAACACTGGCTGATAGGCGACGACAGCGCGTTGCCGGCGTTTGAAACCATCCTGGCGCGCCTGCCGGCCACCGCCCGGGTCCATGTGCTGATCGAAGTGGCCGACGCCGCCGAGGAACGCACGCTGCACAGCCCGGCGCAACTCACGACCCGGTGGGTGGTGCGCGGCCCGAACCCCCAGCACGCCGGTGTGGCGCTGGCGCAGGCCTTGCGCCAGGGCGGTGCGCCGTCGGCAGAAAGCCGCGTTTACCTGGCCTGCGAAGCTGCCGCGATGCGCCGCATCCGCGAGTTGCTGACCGGCGAGCGGGGCCTGCCGCGCAGCCAGATCGTCGGCCGGGGTTACTGGAAACTCGGCGCCGTCAACCACCCGGACCATGACTACGGCGAAGACGCCTGAGAAGCCATCCGGATGTTTACGTTTTGGTAACTGCTCAAGTCGCTTTTCAAATTAAAGCGCAATACATCAGCCTCTGTCATCCCGGCCCCGGATCAAGCCCGGGGTTTCAGCACCCGGGAACCATGACTTCTCCCCACAGGGGTCATGGTTTGCGGATTCCCGGATCAAGTCCGGGGACAGGCTCTGTCCGCAATGACAAAAGAGAATTGGAAGAGTTTCAGGGGAACTGAATAGTTACTGTTTTTGCAATAAAAATAGGTTTTGCGCAATAGGGACGTGCGCAGGCAGCTATTTTTTATATAGCAAAAACCAATCGCCACAGCACACTCTATTGCGTGGCTTGAACGGTCTGCGCACCCTGCGCGGCTGGCGCCACCCGCTGTCGCCGCAGGCGGTATTGCCGTAGACTGAGCCGATGTCATCACCCGCAGACTTGCCAAAACGCGACATTGTGGTCATCGGCGCCTCGGCGGGCGGGGTGGAGGCACTGCGGGGGTTTTTTCATGCCCTGCCGCCTGACCTGTCGGCGACTTTTCTGGTGGTCCTGCACATTCCGGCAGACACCGCCAGTCAGCTGGACCGGGTGCTGCGCGCGTCGACACCGCTGGCCGTGAAGATTGCGCAGGATGGCGAGGCGATCGGCAAGGGGCAGGTGTATGTCGCCTCGGCCGACCGCCACCTCATGCTCACGCCGCAGGGCATCCGGCTCAGCCGGGGTCCGAAGGAAGGCCGGTTCAGGCCGTCCATCGATGTGCTGTTTCGCTCTGCCGCCACCGCCTTCGGCCCGCGCGTCATCGGCGTGGTCCTGAGCGGGGCGCTCGACGATGGCACGGCCGGGCTCTGGGCCATCAAGGACCACCAGGGCGTGGCGCTGGTGCAGGACCCCGACGAGGCCATGTATGCGTCCATGCCGCAAAGCGCCATGGCGCATGTCCAGGTCGATCTGGTCGGCACGGTTCAGGCCCTGGCCGCCCGGGTGGGCGAACTGGTCGGCACCACGGCACCCGAGGCAATACCCCTGGCCAACACGCAGCTTGCCCTGGAAAACCACATTGCCATGGAAGGCAATGCGCTCAAGGCCGGGGTGATGAACCTGGGCAAGATTTCAAAATACACCTGCCCGGACTGCCATGGCGTGCTGGTGCAGATCGAGGAAGGGCCGATCGTCCGCTTTCGCTGCCACACCGGCCATGCGTTTTCGCTCAAGAGCCTGCTGGCCCAGGTCAATGAAGCCATCGACACCGGCCTGTGGGCCACCCTGCGCGCGGTCGAGGAGCGGGTGATGCTCCTGCGCCAGATGCAGGCGCTTGCCCAGGGGTCGGGCGCGCTTGAAGAGGCGGCCGAATGGGGCGCTCAAGCCGACCAATCGGAAAAACGGCTCCAGCCGCTGCGCGAACTGGTGCTGGACCCGGAATTTTTCGGGCATACACCGGCGGTTTGACGCCGTGTTGCATTGAACTGGCGTCCAGGCGCTTGCAATAGCCAAAGCGCCCTGAAGCCAACCGCTACCGAATTCATAGCTGCCTGCGCATGACAGACGTGCGCCAGCGACCTGTTTGATGCTGAAAAGCAGGTTGGAATGCAAAAAAACCTGCATTCCAACCTGCAGACGCAGACGCAGCCGCTAGAACTTTTTTAATTCGCAGCAAAGCAATACATCAGCCCCGCGCCGCCGGTGGACTTGAGCGCGGCCATGCCGCAGCCGCGTGTGCCGTGCGACGCGTTCCACGACACGTTGGCGACCGGATCGGGGTTGGTGCCGTCGCGGTCGTGGTGGCCAACGATGGCCGAGCCTTCGCCGCTTTGGGTCCAGTTGCCGCAGGTGGTGTCCTTGGCCGACGTGGCCAGACGGCCGTCCGGGGTGGAGCCGGTCAGGATGTCGTGCATGTTGACCGCATCGCTGCGGCCATTGACGACCTCGCCCTTTTCATTCAGCGCGGTCTGCTTGGTGAGCTGGTTGCCGGCGCTGTGCAGGTTGTCCACGCCGGTGGCCACCACCACGCCCTTGGCGTTTTGCCATGGGCCGCGCCCGATGCGGTCGCGCGCATTGACGGCCGGGCTTGCGCCATTCGGTGCGGCGCTGAGGTAGGCGCGCCAGTTCTTGTTGCCGGCATTGGCCGAGGTGGCCAGTTTCTGGCAATAGGCGTCGGCACCGGCCAGACCGCCGAGGTCGGCGCCCTGCCCCGGGTTGGCGCTGGTGACAAAGAAACTCATGGCATTTTGCGGCGTCGAGGGCATGGGCGCGCAGGCGGCCAGCATGACGCTGGAGGCCAGAATTGCAAATTTCAAACGTGAACGCATGGAGGTTTCCTTGGGGAAAGCGGGATTTGCAAAGGGGAACGGAGTCTTGCACGTTACGGCAGGATCGGGTTGGATTCAAGAGCGCAACCCCCTAACCTGTTTCCATGCACTGCATCCGGGAAGCAACACGTCTCCGTTGCCGTCAACAGCCTCAGGACCGGCGCGTTCACGGGCGCGCCACAATTTCCCCTCACCGAATCGCTTGCAAACTGCGTTTTGAGAACGCTGCCGCCCCTCGTCGAAATCCACCGTATCGCGCTGAGGGCTTTGCGGCATGGCGACGGCCTGCTGTAATGCCATTGCCATGTCAAACCAAACCACTTCTTCCGCCCGACCGCCTTCGAATCCTGAACCCGGCAACGGCTGGCATGCGCCACGCTTTGTGGCGACCGCGCGCGGTGCGCGCATGGCCTACCGCGACTGTGGCGCGCGGGACGGCGAATGCTGGCTGCTCGTGCATGGCGGGCCGGGCGCCTCGTGCCATCCGGGCCTGCTCGCGCCCTTGCAGCTCAGCCGCCAGCGCGCCGTGCTGCCCGACCAGCGCGGTGCCGGTCGGTCGCGCCCGGCGGCCCGGCTGGCGGGCAACAACACCGACCGGCTGGTGGCCGACCTGGAAACCCTGCGCCGCCACCTGGGCATCGAACGCTGGGCCTTGCTGGCGGGCTCGTGGGGCACGGTGGTGGCCTTGCGTTACGCCCAAATGCATCCCGACCGGGTCACGCGGCTGGTGCTGCGCGGCGCCTTTGCGCTCACACGGAGGGAAATCTTTGGCTTGCTCCACCCCGACGTCCGGCGCGACAGCGCGGTGTCGCACAGCCCGCACTGGCCGTGCGCGCCCTACAGTGGCGACGCGCGGGTGCTTGCACGGGTGGAGCAGCTGCGGCGATCGGCAACGCCCGGCGTGGCCGCACGGAACGTTGTGCGCTGCTGGAATTGGCTGGAGCTGCGCTCGGCACTGCGTGGATTGTGGCGCAGCGCGGTTCCCACGGCCCATGCCGAGAATGCGACGCCGGGCGTCCCCCGGCAGCGCGCCAATGCGCACCGCCGCGCCTGGGCGCAGCTCAAGCGCCAGCAGCGGCTCAGCCTGGCTACCTTG
>JBBSRS010000313.1:0-3853 GCA_038242795.1 Burkholderiales bacterium | reverse complement strand
ACCATGCGCCCGGCCGGTGGGCGATCCAGATGCACGGTCGCAATTGAAATGTAGGCAAAGAAAGCCAGCACCATCACCACACACCACTGGTTGTTGTCCGTGTGGTCGCTGCCAATGAACAGCCGCTTTGACCGGGCATCCTCCAGCTCGTCCACCGCTTTGAACCACTGCGCGACCACGGGTGCCTGTGCCTTGTCCAGACTCAGGCGCGCCCCTTGAAGCCGCAAGTCCCTCAATGCAAGCGTGGCGACCGGACTGGCCTGATGGTTGAAATGCACGCCCCACTCGTCGTTGGAAACAGCATGCCGATAGGTTTCCAGCAGATGCACTGCCTCGGGTAAGTCAAGCGCCGCAGGCTCCGTGAATACCTGAAGGCGCATCAAAGCCGTGACTTCTCTGGATGCCGCATCACCGGCCGCTCGCTCCTGTGTCCAGATATCGACCGCCAGGTAACTGAAAAATAGTGCAAACACGATGGTCACAGGACCAAAGGCCGGGCCTACGGGAAGCAACTTGGGTACTTTGGCAAAGCGGCGGTTCAGCCACGCTAACCACCCAAAGCTGACCACCAACATGAATCCCGACAACACGCTGAGAAGCAGCAGTTGAAATACAGCGGAGTGGTCAAAAAAAGTATCAAGCATGGATTAAGCGGCCCAGTGAACAGTGAAGTAGTTTGCAGCAGTTTTGGCGTATGCCGCGCCTTGTGGGGCGCTAATGGGCCAAGCGCGCGGCAAATCAGTTTCTTTTTTTTAACCTGAGTTGTGGATATGCCAATCCACATTCAGGCGTGACAGCCGTCACCAGTGGCGCCATGCACTTCCTGGGCGGCATCGTGGCGTACTGCCCATTCCGTGTGAAATCGCACATTCTCTTGCGTGGTTCTCGCCACACGCTGACTACCTCACTAAGCCGATTTCCTGGCCAGAACTCGGGTGGGATTGGGCTAAATGACGCTCAAAGTCTGCTTGAGGTGATGTTCTGCGCCCGGCAGCAGGGTGATTACATCAGGCCCTGCATTGGCGGCTTCGATGCAGAAAAAGTCCTGCCAGCCAGTGTCCGGCATATCGGGCATAGTTCGGGCGCCTTCGCTGCCGGGGTTCCACACGACGACCGACTGGCTGCCTTGGGTTTCGATCACGATGCGGCGTTCCCAGGTGGGGTCCGTCAGGGTATAGCGGTGGCTGGCGTCTTGCGCGTCATGGTGATAAATGCGGTCACACGACTTGTCCAGCGCAAACGGGGTTTGTTGAACGTGGGGCGTCATGCCGCGCAGTTTGTCCAGGTAGGGCAGACCTTCCAGACCTTCGATGCTGATTTGCGTGGCATCGCCTATCGCAAAATAACTGTGTAGCGCCTGCGTCAGCTGAAAAGGCTGGGTCCCCTGATGGCGTGTGTGCAATGTCTGGCTAAGGGATGACCCCAGCGTGATGCGCAAAGACACCGATAAATCGGGGGCCAGCGCCACCCGTTCGCACGGGGCAAGGCTCAGGCTGACTTCATCGTCGCTGCAGACATGAAGCGCGCTGATTTGCCACGGCAGGTTGCGCACCGGGCCGTGCTGCAGCGCATCGGCGGGCATGCCTTGCTTGGCAAACCACGGCCAGCACACCGGCACGCCACCGCGAATGGCGGCTGGCTCGGGTTTTGACTGGGGTGACAACCAGAACACCTCGCGTTGGCCTGTGGGTATCCATGACAGCAGATGGGCGCCTTGCAGCGCAAGGATGGCGGTGCCATGGCGGGTCTTGAGTTGCAGGCAATCATGGCCTGCATGCGGCAGTCGTGTGATTTGAGGCGGCAGGTGCATGGCGTGAATTATGTCAATCGACTGGTGCTGCAGATCTGTCTTTACGGCCACCAGGCTTTGTTTCAGGGCATAAAAAAGGGATACAAGCTGCCCCTTTTTGACTTTGTACGGCGCCCTTTAAAAAGAGTAGCCGACAGCTACCGTAAACACCCTGGGGTTGAAGCTGATGTCGGCAGAACGCTCGATACCGAGGGTGTTGGTGGTTATTCTGGATTTCACACGCGCCGTTGCAAGAGCGGCTGAAACCGACCACTGGTTTGTGATTTGGTACGTCACGCCGCCTTGAAGGGCCAGACCCACTGAATCTTCGAGGGAAATCGAAGTCGCGCCGCCATTCAAGGCGTTGCCTGCCGTGGTGGAGCTGGTTTTGTCAAAACGGGTGTAGTTGATACCCACGCCAACGAAAGGACGCCAAGGGCTGGTTTTTTCAAGAAACCTGTAGTTCACAAACAAGGTAGGGGCAACCTGTCGCACCTTTGCACCCACCTGGCCCGACAGCGCCTGTGCGTTGCCAGGCAGACCCGCATTGTTGATTTTCAGGACGATGTCGTGTTTGGGCGGAAGACCCAGGGCCAACTCCACATTCCACTGGTCATCGATTTCCCGGATGTAAGAAAAGAACGGCGTCGTTTTGTCGCGAACTTCCAGGCTGATGCCGGATGGGGTGAATGGCCCCGAAAAATCACTTGCGCTCGAATGCGGCTGGACATTTGAAACGCCCAGCTTGACCGTGTTTTGTTGTGCAAGCACAGGGCTTGCAGCAAACGCCGCCAGCATACTGGCCAGCAATAAGTGCGTGGTGTTCATGCGCTATTTTCCTCGCTGTATTTTTTAAAGACCGGCTGCCACGAACTGCTGAAAAAATCCGCGTGCTGCTGCATTGCAAAATGGCGGAACGAGGGCGCCGTGGTAGGCCTGCGTGACAGCAGAAGCACCGCCATCGCTGGCACCTGCGGCAATGGCCGCTTGGGCCGTGCCGGTTTTAGCCTGGCCGAAACCGGCTTTCGCGGCCGCAAAAGGATCGGCGGCGCTGAGCGGCGCGGAATCCACATTCAACACGGTCAGCAAACCGGGGGCAAGTGCCGCTGGCGATGGCGCGGACCAGAACCCCTGCATCAGCTCGGTGTTGACGTTGTAGAAAACGGTGGGGTCGCCGCTGCCGGCACACAACAGCACCGGGCTGGTGGGTTTCCAGTTGCGCAGGTCGTTCTTCTTGGCGGCAATCCGCAGCGGATTTTTTGGATCAGCAGGTTGTGCGCCATTGGTCACGGCCGGCACGGCACCATCGGGATGGGCAAAGGCATCAAGCAGATAGTTCAGGCGTGCCGTGTTGTTGACGAGGTGGCTGGTACCAAAACCCAAGGCGAACAAGGGCGCCAGTGCTGGCGGTGTTGCCGGTGGGCTGATTGCATTCAGAATGGGTTGCATGCCCGATCCGGCCGGCGCTGTCGGTGGCGTTCGGCTGAACAACGCCGTTTGCGGCAGTTTTCCGCCAGGCGCTGTCAGGGTGGAAAGTGGCGTGTCGGTGGGCAGCAAGGTGTTGATGCCGCTGGCATAAACCGGCTCGTAGAGGTCGGACAGGCGGGTGTAGATGTTGCCGTAGGCTTTTTGGTAACTGTTGATCAGCAAAGGGGTGAACAGCGTGCTGCCCAGGTTGACATTGCCGTAAAACACCGCATCCGTGAAAGCCGACAGTGCATACGGTCCCGACATCGGGGCGCTGGCCGTGACCGTCTGGCCGGCGGCCTGCATGGCCTTGTGGGTTGCCATGGCGACATGGCCGCCTTGTGAATAGCCGGTGATGAACAATTTTCCGCTGTCCTGCACCGGCTGTATCAAGCCGGGCAGGGCTTTGCGAGCGGCATTCAGGGCATCCATCATTTCCTTGGATTCCTGGTCGGCATTCAGGTAGGGGTGATAGGCAAGTCTGGACGAGTCGTAACCCGCATAGTTGGGCGCCACGACGATGTAGCCTTGCGCCGCATAAGTCGCCGCAATCAGGGCGGCTTCGGAATAGGCTGAACTGTTTTCGTCCAGCAGATT
>JBBSRS010000312.1:0-3862 GCA_038242795.1 Burkholderiales bacterium | reverse complement strand
GTTTGCCAGCAGTTCTTCCTGCTCCTTCCGGCTTTTTTCGAGCGCCAGCACCTGACGCCGGGTTTCCATGCGCTGCCGGTACAGCAGGGCAAACACATTGACCTTGGACTGGACCGCCTGCACATCGAGCGGCTTGTACAAGAAATCAACGGCACCGCTTTCATAACCCTTGAAGGCGAAGTTCGACTCCTTGCCCGCCGCCGTGACGAAGACGATCGGAATGTGGCGTGTTTTTTCGGTGCCGCGCATCAGTTCTGCCAGCTCAAACCCGTTCATCCCCGGCATCTGCACATCCAGGATGGCCAGCGCAAACTCATGGGCCAGCAGCAAGGCCAGCGCTTGCTCGCCGCTGGACGCCTGAAAAATCGTCCGGCCTTCCAGGCGGATGACGGCTTCAAGCGCCAGCAGGTTGTCGGGCAGGTCGTCAACGATCAGGACGTTGACGTTGTTGTCGTTCAGCATGAATTCTTTCCCATTTCCAGCAGCAGGCTGTGGATGCTTTTCAAATCAAGAATCAGGTCGGGCTGGCGCAGGCGGATGGCCGCTTCCGGCATCGCGGGCATGCGCGCTTCGGCCGGGTCCTGCACCACGCTCAAGCCGCCTTGCCGGCCAATTTTATCCAGCCCCCGGGCGCCGTCTGCATTGGCGCCGGTCAGCAGGACGCCGGCGAGACCCACGCCGTAGGCGTCGGCGGCCGACTCCATCAGCACATCGATCGACGGACGCGAAAAATGCACATGCGCTTCGCAGCTGAGGGACAGCGAATGGTCTGTCTCGACCAGCAAATGGTAGCCCGATGGCGCAAAGTAAAGCGTCCCCGGCGTCAAGGTGTCCTTGTCCGACGCCTCCCTCACCTGCAAGGGCGTGCGCCGCATGAAAATTTCCGCCAGCTTGCTCTGGCGGCTTTCAGACAGGTGCAGCACGACCACGATCGGCAAGCCAAAGCTCGCAGGCAGTCCGGGCAGTATCTCCATCAACGCATCGACGCCGCCGGCCGAAGCGCCGATCACCACCGCCTGGATGCGCTGCACTTTCGTCTGGGTGAGCTCGTCCATCATCCCCGCACCGGACGTTTGCGAAAGAGCCGCTCGGCGCGCACCAGCGGATCGAAACGGGTGGCATAGCTGGAAAAATCAATGCTTTCCTTGCTGCCCAGGCCCAGGAAACCGCGATGCCCCAGCGATTCGTGAAACAGTCCAAAGGCGCGGTCCTGCAGTTTCTTGTTGAAATAGATCAGCACATTGCGGCACAGCACCAGCTGGGTTTCTGAAAACACGCTGTCCGTCGCCAGGCTGTGGTCGGCAAAGACGATGTTTTCCCGCAGCGACTTGTCGAAGATGGCCGCCGCGTAGGCTGCGGTGTAGTAGTCGGCAAAGGCCTGCTGGCCGCCGGACTGCTGGTAGTTGGCGGTGAAGCCGCGGATGCTGCTCAGCGGAAAAATGCCTTGCCGCGCCTTGTCCAGCGACGCCGGGTTGATGTCGGTGGCATAGATCAGCGAACGCTCCAGCAAGCCTTCTTCGCGCAGCAAAATGGCCAGCGAATACACCTCTTCCCCGGTGCTGCAGCCGGCGACCCACACCTTGATCGAGGCATAGGTGCGCAGGTGCGGCACCACCTGCTGGCGCAGGGCCAGAAAAAAAGACGGGTCGCGAAACATTTCACTGACCGGTATCGTCAGGTACTGGAGCACCTGCTGGAACACCCTCGGGTCGCGCACCACCCTTGACTGCAACTCGGAAATGCCCGGGCAGTCCAGTTGCGTCAGCGCATACAGCACGCGGCGTTTTTGCGAGGCGCCGGAATAATCGCGAAAATCGTAGCTGTACTTGAGGTAGATCGCTTCCATGAGCCGCTTGAGCTCGATATCGGTCGTGCTGGCGGCCTGGGCAACATTGTCTGCTTCGGACGCCGGGCTGGCCGCTGCCGGCGGCCCTGTCAGGCTGGTTTTTTTGGGCATGGGTCAAATCCGCCCAACGGTGGGCATCCACACCCTGAGCAGGGAAAACAACCGGTCCAGGTCGATTGGCTTGGCCAGGTAGTCGTTGGCGCCCGCCGCAAGGCACTGTTCCTGGTCGTCTTTCATGGCCTTGGCGGTCACCGCGATGATGGGCAGTTTTTGCAACCGTGGATTCTGGCGGATGCGGCGCATGGCTTCCAGCCCGTCCATGCCCGGCATCATGATGTCCATCAACACCAGTTCGATGTCCCGGACCTCGTCGAGCCGCTCCAGCGCCTCAAAGCCGTTGCGGCCGATGTCGACCAGAAAGCCTTTTTGCTCAAGCGCGCTGGTCAAAGAAAAAATGTTGCGCACATCGTCATCGACCAGCAGGATTTTGCGGCCCTCGAAAACCTCGTCGCGGCTGCGGGCGGTTTTCAGCAGCTGCTGCTGCTCGGCCGACAGGCTGGACTCGACCTTGTGCAGGAACAGCGTGACTTCGTCGAGCAGGCGCTCGGGGGAGTGCGCGCCCTTGATGATGATGGAGCGCGAGTATTTCAGCAGGTCGGCCTCTTCGGCGCGGCTCAGGCTTCGGCCGGTGTAGACGATCACCGGCGGAAACGAGCAGATGTCGCCCGCCGACATGCGCCTGAGCAGTTCATTGCCCTGCATGTCGGGCAGCTTCAGGTCCACGATCATGCAGTCGAAGATCGTGCTGGCCAGCAGGGCCAGCGCTTCGGCGCCGGTCCGCACGGCGGTGATGTTGACCTCGTCGTCGGCAATCAGCCGCATCACGCTTTCACGCTGCAGTTCATCGTCTTCCACCAGCAGCACGCGCTTGAGCTTTTGCGTCAGCTTGTTTTCCAGGGTGGTGAACACTTCCTTCAGCTGGTCACGGCTTGACGGCTTCACGGCATAACCGACCGCGCCCAGCAGCAAGGCGGCTTCCCGGTGGTCCTGCCCGGACACCACATGCACCGGAATATGGCGTGTCCGGGGCGTTTCCTTGAAACGCTGCAGCACCGACAGGCCCGAGCGGTCCGGCAGCCCCATGTCGAGCAGCACCGCATCGGGCATGAACTGCTCGGCCAGCAGGAAAGCGTCTTCGCCGCTGTGCGCCACCAGGCAATTGAAGCCCAGCTCGTGCGCCAGGTCGTACAGGATGCGGGCAAAGACCGCGTCGTCCTCGATCACCAGCACCACCCGGCCTTTTCCCTGCATGAAGCGGTCGTCGGCGAAAGCGGGCAGTGCAGGCTGCGATGGGGCGGCTGGTGCGGGCTGGGCCGGCGCCTGGCCCATGGGCTGAACGACAGGCTGAGCGGTGATTGGCGGCTCGTCCGGCGAAATGACGCGCGGCGCGGGCAGGGCAGCCGGCAGGTGCAGGGTGAAGGTGCTGCCCTGGCCGGGAACACTTTGCACGGAAATCGAGCCGCCCAGCAGCAGGCTCAGGTCGCGTGAAATCGACAGCCCCAGCCCGGTGCCGCCGTAACGCCGGCTGGTGGTGCCGTCGGCCTGGCGAAAGGCCTCGAAAATGATGTCCTGCTGTTCCTGGCCGATGCCAATGCCCGAATCCTGCACCGCCAGCGCAATGCCGCCGCCCGCTTCAGGTGACGCCAGCAAACGCACAGCGCCGGTTTCGGTGAACTTGAGCGCATTGGACAGCAGGTTCTTCAAAATCTGCTCGACCCGCTGTCGGTCGGTCAGCAGGGCTGCCGGCGTGCCTGGCGCAATCTGCACTTCAAAGGCCAGCTTTTTCTGCCGGGCCAGCGGCTCGAAGCTGGTCTTGAGCGCATCGACCAGGGCGGCCAGCGTGACCTGTTCCGGCACCAGTTCGAGCTTGCCGGCTTCCACCTTGGAAATGTCCAGGATGTCATTGATCAGATTCAGCAGGTCATTGCCGGCCGAATGGATCGACTGGGCAAACCG
>JBBSRS010000311.1:0-3870 GCA_038242795.1 Burkholderiales bacterium | reverse complement strand
TGCTGGTCATGGGCCACATCGTCGGCAGTTACGATCTGGACGTGGTGCTGGCGGCCGGCGGGCAAATTCGCGCGCACCCGCTGTACCTGACCTGCCTGGTGCTGGTGCTGCTGGGCGCACTGACCAAGAGTGCGCAGTTTCCATTTCATTTCTGGCTGCCGCATGCCATGGCCGCGCCCACGCCGGTGTCGGCCTACCTGCATTCGGCCACCATGGTCAAGGCCGGCGTGTTTTTGCTGGCCCGCATGTGGCCGGTGCTGGGCGGCACCGAACCGTGGTTCTGGCTGGTCGGCGGCGCCGGACTGATGACCCTGCTGATCGGCGGCTATGCGGCGATGTTCCAGAACGACCTGAAAGGCCTGCTGGCCTATTCGACGATCTCGCACCTTGGCCTGATCACCTTGCTGCTGGGCCTGAACAGCCCGCTTGCGGCGGTGGCGGCGGTTTTTCACATCATGAACCATGCAACCTTCAAGGCGTCGCTGTTCATGGCGGCCGGCAGTGTCGACCATGAAAGCGGCACCCGGGACATCCGGCGGCTGTCCGGCCTGCGCCGGATGATGCCGGTGACCGCCACGCTGGCCATGGTGGCCAGTGCGGCCATGGCGGGCGTGCCCTTGCTCAATGGTTTCCTGTCGAAGGAAATGTTCTTTGCCGAAACCGTGTTCATCCAGGCCAGCCCGCTGATTTCCCTGCTCCTGCCGGTGGCGGCTACCGTGGCGGGCATGTTCAGCGTGGCCTATTCGCTGCGCTTCACGGTGGACGTGTTTTTCGGCCCGCCGGCCACCGACCTGCCCCGGCAGCCCCATGAACCCCCGCACTGGATGCGGGTGCCGGTCGAGTTGCTGGTGCTGGCCTGCCTGGTGGTCGGCATGTTGCCGGGCTGGTCCGTGGGCCAGTTTCTCAATGCGGCGGCCCTGCCGGTGGTGGGCGGCAAGTTGCCGGTGTTCAGCCTGGCCGTCTGGCATGGCGTCAACACCCCCTTGCTGATGAGCATGGTGGCGATGGGGGGCGGCATCGCGATGTACCTGGTCCTGCGCCACTACCGTTCGCGCGGCCAGGTGGACGCACCCCTCCTGATCCACCGCATCAACGGCAAGCGCCTGTTCGATGGCACGCTGGCGCTGATGACCCGCATGGCCCGCAAAGGCCGCCGGCGCATGGGAACCAGCCGCTTGCAGTGGCAGATGCTGTGGCTGGCGAGCGCCGCCCTGTTGGCGGGCGTTCTGCCGTTGTGGACACGGGGGCTGTATGTGGGCGAACGAGCGGCGCTGGCCTTGTCGCCGTCTTTTGCCGTGCTCTGGGCTGTCGGCGGGGTCTGTGCAGTCGCCGCTGCCTGGCAGGCCAAATACCACCGCATGGCCGCGCTGACGCTGATGGGCGGGGCCGGCCTGTGCACCAGCATCACGTTTTTGTGGTTTTCCGCACCCGATTTGGCGCTGACGCAACTGGTGGTGGAAATCGTGACCACGGTGCTGATCCTGCTGGGCCTGCGCTGGCTGCCCAAGCGCCATGAAAGCCTGCGCCTGATTGGCCGGGCCGAGCGGCGCGGCACGCGCCGGCGCCGGGTGCGCGACCTGATCCTGTCCGTGTCCGCTGGCGTCGGCATGGCCCTGCTGGCCTGGGCCATGCTGAGCCGGCCGTTTCCTGAAAGCACCTCGACGTTCTTCCTGGAACGCGCGCTGACCGAAGGCGGCGGCAGCAACGTCGTCAACGTCATGCTGGTGGACTTCCGGGGATTTGACACCTTTGGCGAAATCGTTGTGCTCGGCATCGTCGCCCTCACGGTGTATGCGCTGCTGCGGCGCTTTCGCCCGGCCATCGAAACCATGGACCTGCCCGAGCAACAGCGCGCCCTGCCGGCCGACCTGGCCACCGACCTGCTCAACCCGCGACAGGCAACCGACACGGCGGTAGGCTACCTGATGGTGCCCGCCGTGCTGGCCCGGCTGCTGCTGCCCTTTGCCGTCATGGTGGCGGTGTTTTTCTTCATGCGCGGGCACAACGAACCGGGTGGCGGGTTTGTCGCCGGGCTGGTGATGTCGGTGGCGCTGCTGCTGCAATACATCATCTCGGGCACGCAGTGGGTCGAGGCGCACCTGCCCTTGCGCCTGCGGCGCTGGATCGCCACAGGCCTGCTGCTGGTGCTGGCCACCGGGCTGGCACCGCTGGCCTTCGGCTATCCCTTCCTGACCAGCCACACCGCCCACTGGAGCCTGCCGCTGATTGGCGACATTCATGTGGCCAGCGCAATATTCTTTGACCTGGGTGTTTTTGCACTGGTGGTCGGCTCCACGATGATGATTTTGACGTCGATTGCCCACCAGTCGGTGCGCGGCCACCGCTACCACGCCAGAATGGCAGAAGAAGCCCAGGAGGCGGCAATGGCCGCCGCAGCAATGGAAAGCCGCTGATGGAAATCGTTCTGGCCCTTGCCATTGGCGCGCTCACAGGCTCGGGCGTCTGGCTGCTGCTGCGCCCGCGCACCTTCCAGGTGATCATGGGGCTGGCGCTGCTGTCGTATGCCGTCAACCTGTTCATTTTCAGCATGGGACGGCTGGGGCTGGCCCTTGGCAAGGCACCTGTATTGCAGCCGGGTGTCTCGCCAGCGTTGATCAATTACGCTGATCCGATGCCGCAGGCGCTGACGCTGACCGCCATCGTCATTGGTTTTGCCATGACGGCGCTGTTCCTGGTGGTGCTGCTCGCCTCGCGCGGCATGTCGGACACCGACCATGTCGATGGCACCCAGATCGATGACTTGCCGGACAGGCCATGACGGCCATGCATACCCTGAACGAAATCATGGCGCCGCTGATGCCCCACCTGATGCTGGCGCCCATCCTGCTGCCGCTGCTGACCGCCGCGCTCCTGCTGCTGATTGGCGAAGACCGGCCGCGCACAAAGCTCATCGTCAACCTGTTGTCGACCTTGCTCGGTCTGGGCGTTTCGATGGCCTTGCTCGGCTGGGCCGACCAGCAGGGGGCGGCGTCCACCATGGACGTTTACCTGGCCGGCAACTGGCCGGCACCCTACGGCATCGTGCTGGCGCTGGACCGGCTGTCGGCGCTGATGCTGGTGCTGGCCAGCGTCATCGCGCTGGCCTCGGTGGTGTTTTCTGCCGCCCGCTGGCACCGGGCGGGGGTGCACTTCCACCCACTGTTCCAGCTGCAGTTGATGGGCCTGTGCGGCGCCTTCCTGACGGCCGACCTGTTCAACCTGTTTGTGTTTTTCGAGATCATGCTGGCGGCCTCCTACGGACTGCTGCTGCATGGCTCGGGCCGCGCGCGTGTGCAATCCGGACTGCATTTCATTGCCATCAACCTGGCCGCCTCGTCGCTGTTCCTGATTGGCACCTCCATGCTGTATGGCATCACCGGCACGCTGAACATGGCCGATCTGGCGCAAAGCATTTCGCAGGTCGCCCCGACGGACCAGGGCCTGCTGCACGCCGCCGCCGGCATCCTGGCCACCGCCTTCCTGATCAAGGCGGCGGTGTGGCCGCTCAATTTCTGGCTGGTGCCGGCCTACAGCGCGGCCACCGCGCCGGTCGGGGCACTGTTTGCCATCATGACCAAGGTCGGCATTTATGTGATCCTGCGGCTCTGGCTGCTGCTGTTCGGCAGCGAGGCCGGCGCTTCGGCGCAGTTTGGCAGCCTCTGGCTGATTGGCGGCGGCATGCTGACGATGGTGTTCGGCGCCATCGGCATGCTGGGCGCGCAGCGGCTGGGTTATCTGGCCGGCTTTGCCGCCATTTTGTCGTCGGGCAGCCTGCTGGCGGCCGTCGGGTTTGGGCAAAACGGCTTGACGGCGGGCCTGCTGTATTACCTGCCCAGTTCCACGCTGGCCATCAGCGCCTTGTTTTTACTC
>JBBSRS010000310.1:0-3872 GCA_038242795.1 Burkholderiales bacterium | reverse complement strand
TGTTCAGGCCTTCTTCAGCCTGCGCCAGCGGAATGCTCTCGCGGATATGCCACAGGCCCTTGGCCTGCGACAGGTTTTCTGCCACCACCGCGTCCAGCACGCAGCCCTGGTCAAAAGCAGTTTCCAGCAGTTGCTCGAAGCGTTCGCGCGCATGCGCTTCGGACTCGCTGTCGGAGTTCTCTAACAGTACAAAATAAGGAGCCTCCACGCTCCCCACTTCGTGTGGTTCGCTGCTGGTCGGCGCGTCAAGGAAGGGCACGCGCAGCTGGGGGAAGTGCTTGCCCACTAGGCTGAGGGCAAACTGGCCCATCACTTCAAAACCGGTCAGGCCCGCGCCCAGGTGCTGGTGCGCCAGGCCGAGCAGCGTCACGGCCGCTTCCATCGATGGCAGGGCCGCCCATGCGGTCAGGCGCGCAGCCGGTTGCGGATACAGCTTGAGCGTGGCGGCGGTGATGATGCCCAGCGTGCCTTCGCTGCCGACGAACAAATCGCGCAGGTCGTAGCCGGTGTTGTCCTTGCGCAGGCCCGACAGGCCGTGCCAGATGTCGCCCTGCGCGTTGACCACTTCGAGTCCCAGGCACAAATCGCGCGCATTGCCGTAGCGCAGCACCTGCGTGCCGCCGGCATTCGTCGCCAGGTTGCCGCCAATGGTGCAGCTGCCTTCGGCGGCCAGGCTCAATGGAAACAGGAAACCGGCTTTTTCAGCGGTCTGCTGCAGGTTTTGCAGGATGCAGCCGGATTCGACGGTGATGGTGAGGTTGGCCGCGTCGATGGCGCGCACCGCGTTCATCCGCTGCAGGCTCAGCACCACCTGCGTGCCGGATTCGTCAGGCACCGAACCGACCGCCAGGCCGGTGTTGCCGCCCTGCGGCACCAGACTGGTGCCGGCAGCGGCGCAGGCCTTGACGATGGCTGCCACCTCCTGCACGCTGGCCGGGCGCACCACGGCCAGTGCCTCGCCCTGCGCGCGTTTGCGCCAATCCTGGGTGTAGGCGCTCAGGTCGCCGTCGCACAAAACATGCGGCGCTCCGGTGATCTGGCGCAGGGTCTCGAGAAGTTCGGCTTGTGTGGTCATGGTGCGGTGTCGCTGGCAAGTGCAGCAGAGGGCAGGTTTTTGAAGCGCAAGCGCACATGCTGCGCGCAGGCAATGAACAGCAGCAGGCACAGCAGCACTTCCGCCATGGCCAGGTAGTTGCCCGGCGCGCGGTCGCTCCAGGCGCGCACCACGCCTTCGGTGAAATACAGCCAGACCATCAGGCTGACCCAGCGGTAGGTGTACATGCGGTTTTTCCAGATGCCGGCCAGCGGGATCACCAGCGGCAGCACCTTGAGCGCCAGCAGCGAGCCGCCGGGGCGAATCGGCGCGAGCCACATTTCCCAGGCCAGGCCCAGCACAATCAGTCCGGCCAGGCTGCCCAGCGCCAGCAGGCGTGTTAGTTCAATTTGGTTTGCTTTGTTCATCTTGGGTCTTTGAGGGCAGTGGCATGATACCGGGGATGAAATTTCCGCCCTCACTTGAGGCCTTGCTCGCTGACCTGTCGCATTTTCCGTGGCGCGACACTGCCATCACCCTGCGCAACCGCTTCCGTGAAGACCGCATGGGGCTGACCGCCAGCAGCCTGACCTTCACCACGTCGATTGCGCTGGTGCCTTTTTTCACCGTGGCGCTGGCGGTCTTCACCGCTTTTCCGATGTTTTCCACGCTGCAGATCGCGCTGCAGGCCTGGCTGGTCAGAAGCCTGATTCCGGACAACATTTCTCGCCAGGTGCTGGGCTACCTGACGCAGTTCAGCGGTGAGGCCAGCAAGCTGGGCGGCGCCGGCCTGGCGGTGCTGCTGGTCACGGCGATTGCGCTGATTTTGACCATCGACCGCACCCTGAACAGCATCTGGCGGGTGCGCAAGCCCCGGCCGCTGGCGCAGCGGGTCCTGATTTACTGGGCGGCCATCACGCTCGGGCCGCTGGTGCTGGGGGCCAGCCTGGCCGTGACCTCGTATGTGGTGTCGGCTTCCAGCGGCCTGGTCGGCGTCCTGCCGGTCAGCGTGCGCTTCGTGCTGGATGTGGCGCAGTTTTTCCTGGTGGCGGGCGGCATGGCCGCGTTGTACCGGTATGTGCCCAACACCTATGTCAAATGGGGCCACGCCTTTGCCGGCGGCCTGTTCGTGGCGGCGGGGCTGGAAATCGGCAAGAAAGTCCTTGGCGCCTACCTGACGGCGGTGCCGACCTATTCGATGGTCTATGGCGCCTTTGCGGCGTTGCCGATCCTGCTGGTGTGGATTTATGTCTCCTGGGTGATCGTGCTGATGGGCGCGGTCATTGCCGCCTACCTGCCCAGCCTCCTGGCCGGCGTGACGCGTCGCGGCAGTGCCCATGGCTGGCATTTCCAGCTGGCCATTGAAATCCTGCAACTGCTGGACAAAGCGCGCACCACGGCGCGCCTGGGTGTCAGCGCCTCGGAACTGGCCGGGTTGCTGGAGATTGACGTGCTGCAATTCGAGCCGGTGCTTGAAACGCTGGTGGAACTGGACTGGATTGGCCAGCTCAATGACGCAGAAGGCAACACAGAGTCGCGCTACGTGTTGCTGGCCGACCCGGAAACCGCCCGGCTGGCGCCGCTGATGCAGAACCTGCTGCTTGACAGCGCGCCATCTTTGCAAAATTTATGGGAAAAAGCCAGTTGGCCCTCACTCACGCTGCGTGATGCGCTATGAAAAAAATAGCATTTCAATGCGTGTTCGTGCTTGACCGATGACCGCTGCGCGTTGGTGCTGTCTTTCTCTTTTCAAACCTTTTCCTGCCATGTCCCTTTTGCCTGCCGCCGATGCTTCTTTGCCCGCTGCGGACCCCACGACCTGGGTGGTCTGCCTGTGTGCCGACTGGTGCGGCCTGTGCCGTGATTACGAAACGCTTTTTAACCAAATGGCTGGGCGCTACCCGGCGTTCAGCTTCGTCTGGCTGGACATCGAAGACCAGGCCGAACTGGTCGGCGATCTGGATGTGGAGACTTTCCCCACCTTGTTGATGGCCGATGCGCAGGGCTTGCGGTTTTTCGGCCCGCTCACGCCGCAGGCGAATACCTTGTCGCGGCTGCTGGATTCGCTGGAAAGCGCCAGCCTGCAGGCGGTGCCGCATGGGCCGGCCACGCGACAAATGCTGCAGGCTTTGCAGGCGGCGCCGGAACACTGGCGATCTGCTTGAGCAAGGCCTGCGTTCAAATCACATCCGGTTTTAGGGCAACCTTGAAGCAGTGTCGAGTCGGCAGTTTCCCGATTTGCTGGAAAAATTGACAAAAAAACCCGCTTGCCCAACAAGGGCGTGCATTTACAGCTATTTAAATAGTAGCTACCATGCCCGCTTTCAGATTTTTCCTCCTCGCAATGGGCTGATCAGACAGGCATCAAGCCTGGCGTGTATTCCGCGCCCGGTGCCGCGTCACCTCGGGGCTGCGCAGTGCCGCATGCTTGGTGGCCCGGCCGGTCACCCGTTCACGCCACACCTTGAACGACGGGCGTTTGAGCTGGCGCCGCATCAGGGCAATGACCGCGGATTCGTTCAAACCAAACTGATCTTCGATGGACTCGAAGGGTGTTCGGTCTTCCCACGCCATTTCAATGATGCGGGAGATATCCGCCGCATCAAGCGGCAGGGGAGGGGATGGAGACATGGTCATGTGTTTAAAAAGTCGCGAATGGCAAACAGTGTCGCGTCCGGCGCTTCGGTCATCTGGTGATGGCCGACCGGCAGCTGGGTGACCTGAACCGACTTGCCCGACGCGCGGGCCGCTTTGACCAAGCCCTGCGCGGCTTTGGGTTGCGTCATCTGGTCCTGTTCTCCGAGCAAAAACAGCACCGGGCAGGTGATGGCCTGAATCG
>JBBSRS010000309.1:0-3876 GCA_038242795.1 Burkholderiales bacterium | reverse complement strand
TGAGCTGGAACGACGCGTTCGATGTCAACTACACCGACGGCGTGATCGTGCTGCACCGCGGCCGCGTGGTGTATGAGCGTTACGCCGGTTGCCTTGGCCCAGACACGCTGCATGGCGCGATGTCAGTGACCAAATCGTTGACCGGTTTGCTGGCGGAAGTGTTGATCACTGAAGGCAAGCTGGACGAAAAGGCCGAGGTCGGCAGCCTGATCCCGGAACTGAAAGACAGCGCGTTTGGCGACGCCACCGTGCGCCAGGTCATGGACATGACCACGGCGCTCGACTATTCCGAAGACTATGCCGACCCGAAAGCCGAAGTCTGGACTTACGCCGAGGCGGGCAGCCCGCTGCCCAAACCAGAAGGCTACACCGGTCCACGCAGCTATTTCGAATTTCTGCAGACGGTCAAAAAGAAAGGCACACATGGGGAGGCGTTTGGCTACAAGACGGTGAACGCCGACACGCTGGGCTGGCTGATTGCCCGCACCACCGGAAAATCGGTGGCGCAGCAGCTGTCCGAGCGTATCTGGAGCCGTATCGGGACCGAGCGGGAGGCTTTTTACACCGTGGACTCCATCGGCACACCTTTTGCCGGCGGTGGCTTCAACGCCACCCTGCGCGACATGGCCCGTCTGGGCCAGCTCATGTTGAACAACGGTGTGTCGGGCGGCCAGCAAATCGTGCCGCGTGCGGCCATTGCCAACATCCGCAAAGGTGGAAAACGCGAGACGTTTGCCAAGGCAGGTTACAACCTTTTGCCGGGCTGGCGCTACGGCTCGATGTGGTGGATCAGCAATGATGACCACGGCGCGTACGCCGCGCGCGGCGTGTATGGCCAGACGGTCTGGATTGATCCAAAAGCCGATATGGTGATCGTCCGTTTTGCCTCAAACCCGGTGGCCGCCAACGCTGCCAGCGATCCGACGTCGCTGCCTGCTTACCGGGCGGTGGGAAAGCATTTGATGAACACTGACCGAAGTCGAGAGTTCGCCGAAAAAGGGCGTAGCGCCAATCGCTGAAAATTTTTTGTACCCAAACACAAACCGGGCGTCACGATTTCGATCCGGCAAATCTTGGAATCTGCTGGATCAGTTCACCTGACGCAGATGCAAAGATTTACAGACCAACAACACGTTCTGTCATCTGGTCAAGCAGGGTATGGGACGTGTTCAGGGTAAACGACTACGAACACATCACTCTAAAGTTGTAGGATAACCATATAAATACCGAATAAAGCAATTCTGTCTCCGTTTGTTGAGTTGATTTGAAACACCAGCCATCATGACGCGGTTGTTGGGTCTGGCACTGCAAAAGCGACTTGGCAAAAGCCGATGACCCTCCACCGCCATCAGATTCCTGACGCCGCTGTTGCGTGCCTGCCTGGGCGTTGACGCATTCATCTGCACACCGCTGTCGTGGCGGCTTTTTTACAAATCCGGAGGACATCATGAAAAAAATCACGCGGCGACAGGCGCTGCTGTGGAGCAGCACGGCACTTGCCATTCCCCGGCTCGCCATGGCGCAAAGCTGGCCTGCCCGGCCCATTCGCCTGGTCGTGCCTTTCCCGCCGGGGGGGTTGATCGACACCATGGCGCGTCTGGTCGGTTCCCGGCTGGCGCAGGAGCTCGGGCAAGCTGTGGTCATCGACAACAAGCCAGGCGCGGGTGGCAATGTGGGCGCGGCTGAAGTCGCCCGCTCGCCGGCCGATGGTTACACCCTGCTGATGGCTTCGCCAGCGCTGACCATCAGCCCGGCGCTGTATGCCAGCCTTCCGTACAAGCCAGAGCAGATTGCACCGGTTGGCCTGCTGGGACGGGTGCCCAATGTGCTGCTGGTCAACCCCAAAAGCGGCATGAATTCGGTGTCCGATTTGTTGGCCCGCGCCAAGCGTGAGCCCGGCAAGATGAACTATGCCTCGAACGGCAACGGCACCTCGCTGCACCTCAGTGCCGAGCTTCTCAAAAGCACCACAGGCACGTTCATCACGCACATTCCCTATCGCGGCGCGGCTGCGGCGGTGACCGGCCTGATCTCGGGGGAGGTCGACATGATGTTCGAAAACCTGCCTTCGGTACTGGGGCAAATTCAGGGCGGTGTGGTGAAAGCCCTTGCGGTCACAACCCTGCGCCGCAGCAAGACCTTGCCGGACGTGCCGACGCTGGTCGAACTGGGCATGCCGGACTTTGACGTCAGCGCCTGGTATGGCGTTGCGGCGCCTGCGGGCACACCGCCTGCCGTGGTCGTTGCGCTGGAGCAGGCGCTGCAAAAAATCATGCGCGAGCCTGACGTTGTCCGCACCATGGAGTCCCGTGGCGCCGAAGTTGGTTTTTTGCCAGCGGCGGCCATGGGCACGTTCATGGCGGACGATGCGCAAAAATGGAAACGCGTCGCCAGTTTTGCAAAAATTACCCTGGGTTGAAGGAGTGAGCATGACATCAGTTGCAGGTTTGGTGGGTCTGGGTGCCATGGGCAAGGGCATGGCGCAGTCGCTGCGCCGCGCCGGGTATGCATTGCATGTGTTTGACGTCCGTCCGGATGTCGCCACGGCGTTTGCCGGGGAGGGCGGGGCCTTTGCCAGCCCTTCGGTGGCAGCGCTGGCCCGGCAATGCGATGTGGTTGTTTCGGTCGTGGTCAACGCCGCGCAAACCGAGGCGGTGCTGTTTGGACCCGACGGCTGTGCTGCGGCCATGCGGCCAGGCAGCGTTTTCGTGATGTGTTCGACGGTGGACCCGAACTGGTCCATCGCCCTGGAACAGCGCCTCAACGCGCTGGGCCTGCTGTATATCGACGCGCCCATCTCTGGCGGGGCGGCCAAGGCGGCGAGCGGCGAGATGACCATGATGACCTCGGGCGCACCAGCGGCTTATGCAAAAGCCGAACCGGTGCTTCATGCGATGGCTGCCAAGGTTTACAAACTCGGTGATTCGGCTGGTGCGGGCAGCAAGGTGAAGATCATCAACCAGTTGCTGGCGGGCGTTCACATCGCAGCGGCCGCTGAAGCGATGGCGCTGGGGCTGCGCGAAGGGGTGGATGCGGCCGCGCTGTACGAGGTCATCACGCACAGCGCCGGGAACAGCTGGATGTTTGAAAACCGCATGGCGCATGTGCTGGCGGCTGACTACACGCCCCTTTCGGCCGTGGATATCTTTGTCAAGGACTTGGGCCTGGTACTGGACATGGCGCGCGCCAGCAAGTTTCCGCTGCCGTTGTCGTCCACCGCGCACCAAATGTTCATGCAGGCCTCGACCGCCGGTTTTGCCAAAGAGGACGACAGCGCCGTGATCAAGATTTTCCCGGGCATTGAGCTGCCGAAAAAACCATGAACACCATCAGCCCTCGGTTAAAAGCGCTTGCGCTTCGACAGCACCGCGCAAGGCAATATCCATCCGATGACAAAACCTTTGAAGAGTTCGCTTGAAACGGGGTGCGCCCTGGCCACGCAGGATTTACCTGACGACACAAACCTGCTGATGGATGGCAGCTCCGGCCGCGACGACTTGTTCACCAAAGCCTTTACCATGCCGGCATGAACCACAGCCCCGACCTTTGCCGCTTTGCAGTTGCATTGCTTTCCAGGCCAGCCGAAGTTTTTCTTGCAATTTTCAGAAAGCGCGCATGACGTTATCAAGCGAAAACCAGGCACGAGAAGAAATCTGCCGCGTGGGCAAAAGCCTGTTTGACCGGGGTCATGTGCATGCCACCGCCGGCAACATCAGCGTGCGGCTGGCCGCGTCCGAAGGCGGCGGTTTTTTGATCACGCCCACCGATGCCTGCCTGGGATTCCTGGACCCCGCCCGGCTGGCCCGCCTTGATGCCGACGCAAAGCAGATAAGTGGCGACACCGCCAGCAAGACGATTGCCCTGCATGCCGGCATT
>JBBSRS010000308.1:0-3906 GCA_038242795.1 Burkholderiales bacterium | reverse complement strand
GTCTTCGTTGATGACGCGCAGGTTGCCAAAGCCCATGTGCGCCGGGTCGTGGTAGCCCGCGAATGAGAAAGAATGAAAAGACTTGAGCCAGCCGTGGTCGGCATGGCCGCGTTCGCCCGAGGGCCGTAAGGTGATCATGAAGTGCGCCTTTCAAGGTGGTTTGCAATGCCTTGACTTTACGTGCCGCCAGCGCTGGCAGCGTTGCGCCGGTTTGCTGGCATCATTCAAATTTTTTGAAGGATTTTCATGCCGGCACCCCAAAATCCGGTGCGCAACGCGTTGACGCCCGAAGTCATCCAGCTGATCGACACCATTCATCGCACCGGCAGCATGGCGGCGGCGGCACGCGCGCTGGACGTGGTGCCCAGCGCCCTGACCTACCGCATCCGCCAGGTCGAGGACGCACTCGACGTGCTGCTGTTCGACCGCTCGTCGCGCCAGGCCAGGCTGACCGTCGCCGGCCACGAACTGCTGCGTGAAGGCAACCGCCTGCTGATTGAACTCGACGCCATTGCCAACCGCGTCAAGCGCGTCGCCACGGGCTGGGAGCCGCAGCTCACGCTGGCGGTGGACAGCGTGATTTCGCGCACCACGGTGCTGGAACTGTGCGAGGCATTTTTTGCCTTGAATCCGCCGACGCGCCTGAAAATCCGCGAGGAAGCGCTGTCGGGAACGCTTGAAGCGCTGACCTCGGGCCAGGCCGACCTGGCCATCGGCGTGGCCGTGGAACCGACGCCGAACCTGTCGATGCAAAGCCGGCCGCTGGGCACCCTTCACTTCGTTTACGCCGTTGCGCCGCACCATCCGCTGGCGCAAGCCGCTGAGCCGGTGCCTGATGCGGAACTGTTGCGGCACCGGGCCGTGGTGGTCGCCGATTCAGTCAGGCAGGGCAGCGGCGTGACCAGCGGGCTGCTGGGTGGGCAGGACGTTTTCACCGTGCCCGGCATGCCTGAAAAGCTCGATGCGCAGTTGCGTGGACTGGGCGGCGGCTTTTTGCCGGAATACCTGGCGCGGCCGCACATTGACGCCGGACGCCTGGTGGAAAAGCAGATGCAGCGCGCCACCCGGATGGTTCCGATGCGCTACGCCTGGCGCTGCGCAACGCCCAGCGCCGAAGGGCGCGCGCTGCAGTGGTGGCTGCAGCAGCTCGGCAAACCGGCCACCCGCACCGCGCTGCTGGAGCGCACCTTTTCGCTATAAATCCGCGCCAGCCGGCGCCAGGCACCGGCCGCGGTGTAGAGTGTGCGCATGGCATGGGCTGAGGCCTGACTTTTCGTCAAGGTGCCATGCCTTCCCGACCTTTTCCTTCACCTCAGAAAAAGCAAAAAAGCCATGACCCACAAACCCTTCACCGCTGCTTTCTTTGAACCTGCCGTACAGCGCCACATCGCCGTCGTGGGCGCCGGCATTGCCGGCATCACCTGCGCGCGAACACTGGTCCAGGCCGGGCACCGTGTCACTGTCTTTGAAAAAAGCAAAGGCACAGGCGGGCGCATGTCGACGCGAACCACCGAATTTGGCGGCTTTGACCATGGCGCGCAGTATTTCACCGTGCGCGACGAACGCTTCGAAAAAGCCCTGACCACCGCCTCCGGCCTGGTGCGGCCCTGGAGCGCCAGCAGCGTGCAGGTGCTGGACGACCTGGGGCGCGTCGTGGCGGCCTCGCTGCCCGCCAAGGAATCGCACTGGGTGGCCAAGCCGGGCATGAATGCGCTGGTGCGCCAGTGGGCCCAGCCCCTGGCGGACGCCGGCCAGCTGGTGCTGGACACGCGGGTGGTTTATATCGAGGAAGACAAGCTGGACCCGAAGCGCTGGCAGTTGCAGACCGATGGCCCGGGCGCTGGTGTGCATTCCGGCTTTGACGCCGTGGTGCTGGCCATTCCCGCACCGCAAGCGCATGCCCTGCTGCGCGATTCGGAACAGGCGGCGCCATTGCTGGCCGACCTGGCGGGCGTGAACGTGGCGCCCTGCTGGACATTGATGGTGGCCTTTCCACAGGCGCAGCAACCTGGGCTGTCGAGCCTGGGTCCCCAGTGGAACGTGGCGCGCAGCACCCACCACCGTATTTCCTGGCTGGCGCGCGAGTCGTCCAAGCCCGGACGTGGCCCGATTGAACGCTGGACCGTGCAGGCCAGCCCCGCCTGGTCGCAGCGCCACCTTGAAGACGACGCCGAGCGCGTCAAGGCCAAGCTGCTGAAAGCCTTCACCGAAGTCACCGGCATCCGCGCCGCGCCTCCCTACGCGTCGGTGCACCGCTGGCGCTATGCCCAAACCACCAAGCCCCTCGGCAAGACCCATGCGTGGGATACCGAATCACGCATCGGTGCCTGCGGCGACTGGTGCCTGGGCCACCGCGTCGAAGACGGCTTCGTGTCCGGACTGGAAATGGCGCTGGCGATTCTTTGACAGGTTGAGGCGATGGCGTCCGCAACTACGAACGAAGCAGAAAACGCTGAGGCATTTCCTCCCAATCAGCAGACACAGTGGAACCAGCTTTGCGAGGCCGAAAACGCACCTATGCTCGTGGACAGCGCGTTACACGAAGCGACGATGCAGGCCAGCACAGCAAGCGTAGAGGCATCCCCTCCCACCCAGCAGGGGCCGTGGAACCGGCTTTGCCGGGCCACAGGCGCAGCGGCCCCCTCGGGGGGCAGCGAACCACGCGAAGCGGGGAGCGTGGGGGCCATCTACCAGGGTCGATTTGCCCCCTCCCCGACCGGCCCGTTGCATGCCGGCTCCCTGGTCGCCGCGCTGGCCAGCTGGCTGGACGCGCGGGCGTACAACGGGCAGTGGCTGGTGCGCATCGAAGACGTCGACACGCCGCGCTGCGTGCCGGGCGCCGACCTGACCATCCTGCAGCAACTCGCCGCCTGCGGGCTGGTGCCCGACGCACCGCCGGTTTACCAGTCGAAGCGCGGCGCGCTGTACCAGCAGGCGCTCGACCAGCTGGCGCAAGGCGGCAGGGCCTATCCCTGCGGCTGCACGCGCCAGGACATTGCCCGCGCGCTGGCCGCGTCGGGACAAGCCCGTCAGCGGCACGGTGAACTGGTCTATCCGGGCACCTGCCGCCAGGGCTTGAACGGAAGGCCCGCGCGGGCCTGGCGCTTGCGGACTGATAAAAATGGATCAAAACCTGCTCCTGCGCAAGCGGGACAAGCGCAAGCAGCTATTGATTTCATAGTTGATCCTGCCAGCGAAGTAGTTGAAGCACATGTGCGCTGGCACGACCGGCGGCTCGGCGCGCAAAGCCAGCATGTCAGCCGCGAGGTGGGCGACTTCGTGCTCAGGCGCGCCGATGGCCTGTGGGCCTACCAGCTGGCCGTAGTGGTCGATGACGCTGCGCAAGGCATCACCGATGTGGTGCGCGGCGCTGACCTGGCCGACAACACGGCACGGCAGATCATGCTGCAATCTGCGTTTGGCCTGCCAGTGCCGCGCTACCTGCACACGCCCTTGGTGATGGGCAAAAACGGCGAAAAACTGTCCAAACAAAACGGCGCGCAGGCGCTGGACACCCATGACCCGCTCGCAGCGTTGAACCGGGCAGCGGACGTGCTGGGATTGGCGCCGCAGACCGGCCCGGTGGCTGATGCGCTGGCCAGCTGGGTCAATGCCTGGCGGGACACGCTGGCAGACCCGGTGCAGGATTTAAGCTCCAGCGCTGACCTTTTTGCAAAACATCTGCGTCAGCAAGTGCAGTGATTGCGCTTGCAAATCAATTCAGCATCCGCCGCCCAGCCGCAGTCAGTGCGGCAACACGGCAAGACAAAGCAATGATCTGTCCAATCAACCTGAAAATGAAATGACATGGCCCCGTTACGCATCCTTTGTCTCACCGCTGGCGCGATGGCCGCCTTTGCCGGCAATTCATTGCTTTGCCGGATGGCGCTCAAAGAACCCGGCATC
>JBBSRS010000307.1:0-3922 GCA_038242795.1 Burkholderiales bacterium | reverse complement strand
TTCCGGCTCAAGCGGGTGGCCAGTTGCCTGAACGAGCAGTTGCAGGTGCAAGGCAACACGGTGCGCCTGTGGCTTGCGGCGCCCTTCGCCAACCAGGCGGTCAGCGCCACGGTGATGCTGCCGGCGGGCGCCAAGGTGGTGGACGGCAGCGTCATGCTCGACGCCAGGCCGTTTGCGCAGGCCGAACTGGCCGACGGATTCCTGGTGGCGCGGCTGGGCGCGCAGCCGGGCCATTGGCAGCGGCTGCTGAGTTTCGAGCTGGCGTCAGCGCCAGCGGCCAACCTGGGGGTGCTGGTGCAGGTCCAGCCGATCGACCAGCCGGCGCAAAGCCTGATGCCCCTTCACCTCAAGGCACCAGCGACAGAAGCCGCACAGTGCGCGCCGATGGCTTTGCCGGCGCCGCTTGCGGTGCGCCCCGAGCCCGAGCTGTCGGCCCTGGCGCCCAAACCGGCCCGTGCAAGCTCCGGTCCGCAACTGATCGAGAAGCTGGCCTACGACGACAAATGGATTGCCGCGGCCGCACCCGGCCCTGAGTGGCTGCATCCGCAGACGGGTTTCGTTCCGGCGCTGCCGGTCGTCAAGGTGGCCATCAAGCACGAGGCGCGGCATCAGGTTGAACTGAAGGTCAACGGCGTGCCCGTCAATGCCCTGCGTTACGAAGGCAGCGTGATGAACCCGGCCGGCACGCTGGCACTGTCCAGCTGGAGTGCGGTGGACCTGCGCGACGGCGCCAACCTGATGGACGTGACCGTGCGCGACCCGCAGGGGCAGGTCGTGCTGCAGGAAAGCCGGACCATTCATTACGCCGTAGGCCCGGCCAGCGCCGTGTTTGACCTCAAGCGCTCGCAACTGGTCGCCGATGGCCGCACACCGCCGGTCATTGCGGTGCGCATGCTGGACAAGGAAGGCCAGCCGGTGCGGCGCGGCGCGGGCGGGATGTTCCAAGTTGCAGCGCCCTACCTGTCGCAAGACCAGGCTGAGGCAATTCAGCGCGAGCCCCTGACCGGCAGCCTGGGCGGCAAGGCGCGCTACGAGATCAGCGACGACGGCGTCGCGCTGATCGCGCTGCAGCCCACCACCCAGGCTGGCGAGGTGGTGCTCAACTTCGACTTCGGCAACAACCGCACGCAGGAAATCCGGACCTGGCTCACGCCCGACCTGCGCGAATGGGTGCTGGTCGGCTTTGCCGAGGGAACGACGGGTTTCAAGAAGCTGAGCGGCAACCTCGAAAGCCTGCAGGCGGCCGGTGCCAGCGAGCAGCTGTTCGACCAGAACCGCGTGGCCTTTTATGCCAAGGGCCAGATCAAGGGTGAATACCTGATGACCTTGGCCTACGACAGCGCCAAGGAAAAGAATTCCGCTGGCAGCACGGCCCTGAACCAGCCCTTCAACCAGCCGCTGAACCAGGCGATCGATCCGAACCGGTTCTACACGCTGTACGCCGACGCGACCCAGCCGCAATTCGACGCCGCCAGCGCGCGCAAGCTTTACCTGAAGATCGAAAAAGCGCAGTTTTACGCGATGTTCGGCGACTACGATACCGGCCTGTCGGTGACTGAACTGGGCCGCTACAGCCGAACCCTGAATGGCTTCAAGTCGGAATTCAAGGGTGAGCGCTTCGGCTACAACGCCTTTGCCAGCATGACCGCGCAAAGCTTTCGCAAGGACGAGATCCAGGGCGACGGCACGTCCGGCCTGTACCGCCTGGCCAGCCGCGACATCGTGGTCAATTCCGACAAGGTGCGCGTCGAGGTGCGTGACCGCTTCCGGCCCGAAATCATCATCAGCAGCCAGACTTTCACCCGCTTCCTCGACTACCAGATCGACTACGCCCTGGGCACTCTGTTTTTCCGCGAACCGATTGCTTCGCGCGATGCCAATTTCAACCCGGTGTTCGTCGTCGCGGAATACGAGTCCGGCGGCCAGGCCGATGCCAAGCTGACCTACGGCGGCCGCGTCGCCATGAAGGTGGGCGACAACGCGGGCCAGAAAAGCGAGGTGGGCTTGAGCCGCATCCATGAAGGCAATGTCGGTAGGGAAGCGACGCTGACCGCCGCCGACAGCACGGTGCGTTTTGGCGACACCACCAAGCTGCGCACCGAAATTGCCACCAGCCAGCGCACGTCGGTACTCGGCAAAGAAAACGGCAGTGCCTATCTGGTCGAGCTGAGCCATGTCGATGCCAGCACCGCTGCGCGCGCCTATGCGCGCCAGCAGGACGCCGGCTTCGGTCTGGGCCAGCAGGCCGGCTCCGAGGCCGGAACGCGCAAGATGGGCGCCGACGCACGGTTCCAGTTGTCCGACTCGGTGCAGCTGCAGGCCGAAACCTACCGCCAGACCAACCTGGTCACCACCGCCCAGCGCGAGGTGCTGGAAGCCCGAGGCCAGTGGAAAAACGAAGGCTTCACCATCAGCGCCGGCGTGCGCGCAGCCAGTGAAACCGACGGCAAGGGAAAAGACGCCAGCGTGCGCCAGCTCGTCACCGGCATCAGCTATGAATTGCTGGACAAGCAGCTGCTTTTGCGTGCCAGCAACGAGCTGGACATGGGCAGCCATGCAGATGGCGGGAGCGTCAGTTTCCCCAACCGGCTGATCCTGGGCTTCGATTACAAGCTGAACCCGCAAACGACTGTGTTCGCCCAGCATGAACTGGCGCGCAGCGGAGAAATCAAGGCCGACACCACGCGCGTCGGCCTGCGCACCCAGCCCTGGACCGGCGGTGAAGTGGCCACGTCGCTGGGCAACCAGGCCGGACTCGACGGCGGCCGCCTGTATGCCAACCTCGGGCTGGTCCAGAAGGTGCAGATCAGCGAGGAATGGGCCGCCGATTTTGGTGTCGACCGATCGCAAACCCTGCGCGGCACAGCCATCAGCCCGTTCAACGCGGCGCAGCCGCTGGCGTCCGGTACGCTCGGCACCAGCGGATTTTCCAGTGCATCGTCCAACACCGCGCCCGGTGTCACGAACAGCCTGGTCACGGGTGACTACACCGCGCTGTTTGTCGGCGGCGCCTACCGAACCCGCGACTGGAGCAGCAATGCCCGGCTCGAATGGCGCGGCAGCGATACCGACACCAAGATCAACCTGCTGCTGGGCGCGCAGCGCAACCTCGACGAAGGCCGCACCATGGCCGCCGGCCTGATCTACAACCGGGTCAAGGGCACCTTGGACACCAGCCGGGTGGACACCCGATTGAGCTATGCGCACCGACCCCTGAACAGTGAATGGATCTGGCTTGACCGGCTGCAGTACATCTACGAGTCCAGCCAGGATCTGATCAGTCGCCTGGTGACCCGCAAGCTCATCAACAACCTGAATGTCAACTGGATGCCGAACCGCGAAACGCAGGTTGCGCTGCAGTACGGCGTGAAATATGTGCGCGACAGCATCGACAGCACCGCTTACAAGGGCTTCACCGACCTGATCGGCATCGAGGCGCGGCAAGACCTGGGCGAGCGCTGGGACATTGGACTGCATGGCGGCATGCTGCATTCCTGGAAGGCCAGGACGCGCGACTACCACCTTGGTGCGTCGCTCGGCTTCAAGCTCGCCGACAATGCCTGGCTGAGCGTGGGTTACAACAAGCTCGGCTTCGTCGATACCGATTTCGCCGGCGCCGAGTACCGCGCCCGTGGCCTGTACCTGAATTTGCGTGTCAAGTTCGACCAGGACACGTTCAACCTGAATGACCGCAACAAGGGTCAGTTGTCAATGAAGCCTTAGATGTTGATTCCATGAGACTGTTTTTCAATTTTCATCAGGCTTTGTGCGACCTGTTCGTGCCAAGAGACCTGTACTATCAAGCACTGCCGGCCATACGCGATGCCAGCGTTTGTCATCCGTGTTCTGGCGCCAAGAAAAAGCACGAACTGGCTAGAGCGGTGACACCTGGCTTCGCCTCCTGGCTGAAGTGGCTGATGGG
>JBBSRS010000306.1:0-3934 GCA_038242795.1 Burkholderiales bacterium | reverse complement strand
TGAGCGCTGCGGCAATGTCGTCGCGACGGCTGGAAACCGGCAGCGACTCGGGAAAGGTGATGGCCAGAGGCGACAAGGTGGAAGCAGAAGAAGCCAAGGAAGACCCAGCAGTCAAAGCTGCTGATTATCGGCGTTCCGACCGGTCAGGGCTGGCGTGCCGGGCTTTCAACCGTCGGTGCGACGGTGGGCATGGGGGCACGCCCTTACACTCACAGCTATTTTTTATTTGCGGGCAAATGCATCCACGGCCAGCCCGGCGTGTTGCCCGACTTTCCCTTGTGCCCTGCCCGAACCCCGAAAGCGCCATGTCCACGGTTTTCAACTTCACCTTTGTCCCCTGGTTCCGCTCGGTGGCGCCCTATATTCACAAATTTCGCAACCAGACCTTCGTGGTCGGCATCTGCGGCGAGGCGATTGCTGCCGGCAAGCTGCCGCACCTGGCGCAGGACCTGGCCATGATCCAGAGCATGGGCGTGAAGGTGGTGCTGGTGCATGGCTTTCGGCCGCAGGTCAACGAGCAGCTCCGCGCCAAGGGCCACGAAGCGAAATATTCGCACGGCATGCGCATCACCGACGGCGTCGCACTCGACTGCGCGCAGGAAGCTGCCGGCCAGCTGCGCTATGAAATCGAAGCCGCCTTCAGCCAGGGACTGCCCAACACGCCCATGGCCGGCTCGACGGTTCGCGTGATCTCGGGCAACTTCATCACCGCCCGGCCGGTCGGCATTGTCGATGGCGTGGATTTCCAGCATTCGGGCCTGGTGCGCAAGGTGGATGTGGCGGGCATCTCCCGCACGCTCGATTTCGGCGCGATGGTGCTGATTTCGCCCTTCGGTTTTTCGCCGACTGGCGAGGCCTTCAACCTGACCATGGAAGAAGTGGCGACCAGCGTGTCGATTGCGCTGCAGGCCGACAAGCTGATTTTTGTCACCGAGATTCCCGGCATCCGCCTCAACCCCGATGAGCCGGTCAGCGAGGACAACCCCATCGACACCGAATTGCCGCTGGCCGCCGCCGAAAGCCTGCTGGCCCAGGTGCCGGCCCCGCAGCATCCGAGCGACACGGCGTTTTACCTGAGGTATTGCGTGAAGGCCTGCAAGGGCGGCGTCGAGCGCAGCCACATGATTCCGTTTGCGGTCGATGGCGCGCTGCTGCTGGAAATCTATGTGCACGACGGCATCGGCACCATGGTGGTCGATGAAAAGCTGGAGGAACTGCGTGAAGCCACCGCCGACGACGTGGGCGGCATTTTGCAGCTGATCGAGCCGTTTGAAAAAGACGGCACGCTGGTCAAGCGCAGCCGCACCGAGATCGAGCGCGATGCCGACCACTACACCATCGTCGAGCACGACGGCGTGATTTTTGCGTGCGCAGCGCTTTACCCCTACCCCGAGGCCAGGACCGCCGAGATGGCCGCCCTGACGGTGTCGCCGCAAAGCCAGGGCCAGGGCGACGGCGAGAAAATCTTGAAACGCATCGAGCAGCGCGCCCGCGCCGCCGGCCTGCAAAGCATCTTCGTGCTGACCACGCGCACCATGCACTGGTTCATCAAGCGCGGCTTTGTGCAGATGGAGCCCGACTGGCTGCCCGATGCCCGAAAGCGCAAGTACAACTGGGACCGCAAGAGCCTGGTGCTGGTGAAGAAGCTGAGTTGATCAGGAGCGATTAGCCCGCCGGGTGGGGCAAGCCGCGATTCAAAACAATCTTGGTGATTTATCTGCTTCTATTTTTATAGCATTCAGCGCTGGCTGCGCATGCACAAACAGCGGTTTTCACTTAAAAACCTGTCTGCGTGTGCTGGATGACAAGAAAAGTGGAAAAGCCTGATGTCACGACGCGCCGGTTTCTTGTAGGCTGATGCTTTGCTTTTGATGGAGGGCCTCCATGAACATTCCTCTTCAGGTTCCTGCTGCGCTCGAAGTCCGCATTCCCTGCGGCGACAACTGGCTTTACGGCGATATGACGGTGCCGGATGGCGCCATCGGGCTGGTGCTATTTGTCCAAAGCAGCGGCAGCGGCCGGCACAGCGCACGCAACCGGCAGGTAGCGGAACGATTGCAGCAGGCCGGCATTGCCACGCTGCTGTTTGACGTGTTGACAGCGCAAGAAGAGCAAATCGACGTTCACACCCGCGAATACGGCTTTGACATTGCCTTGCTCACCGGGCGTTTGCAGGATGCCACCCTTTGGGCCACAGCGCAGCCCAAATTGACGCAGCTGCCGCTGGGCTACTTCGGGGCCAGCACTGGCAGTGCTGGCGCCATCATTGCCGCTGCCCGGCTGGGTCGGCAGATTGCCGCCGTGGTGTTGCTTGACGGGCGGCCCGACCTGGCCGGCCCGGTGGCGCTGGCGGCCGTCACCGCGCCAACGCTGTTGATCGCCGGCAGCGCCGACCAGGGCGTCATGCGGTTCAACGAGGATTCGCTTGCGCACCTGAGCGGCGAGAAGCACATGGCCATCGTTGAGGGCGCGACCCATCAGTTTGAAGAAAAAAGAACGCTGGAAGCAGTGGCCAAACTGACGGTTGACTGGTTCATGAGCCATCTGGGCGGACCAGAAGCGGGACAGGCCCCCACCGTCAAAGCCTGAGGGTGAGAATCAGGGAGGCCTTTTTCGTTCAGGCGCCGCTCGGCAGCGCTTGCCCGAAGTGCCGCAGAACGCCCTGCCCGGCTGCACGGCCGGTGGCAAAGCAGGCGGTCATCAGGTAGCCGCCGGTGGGCGCTTCCCAATCGAGCATTTCGCCGGCGCAAAATACCGGCGGCTTGAATGCTTCGGGTGCGGCGATTTGCAGGTTCGCATCCAGCCCCTCGAACCGGACGCCGCCAGCGCTGCTGATGGCTTCGTCGATGGGCCGCACCGCCACCAGCTTTAGAGGCAACGCCTTGATGCCGGCAGCCAGCGTCACCGGGTCGGCCATGGCTTCCTTGCCCAGCAGTTCATAGAGCATGCCGGCCTTGATGCCGTCCAGATTCAGGCGACTCTTGAGATGGCTCGACAGCGAGCGCGAGCCGCGTGGATGGCGCACTTCGACCAGCACCTGTTCGGGCGTCTTGTCGGGCAGCAGGTCCAGAAACAAGGTGGCGCTGCCCTGGGCCTCAATCTCATCCCTCAGCAGGCTGGACGCGGCATACACCAGGCTGCCTTCGACGCCCGTGGCCGTGGCGACAAATTCGCCCTTGCGGCTGAAGGCGCGGCCTTGCGAATCGGTGAAGCGAATCGCTACCGACTTGAAGGGCTGGCCGGCAAAGCGGCTGGCAAAGTGTTCGCTCCAGCCCGGTTGCGGTTGCGGCGCCTGGCCGATCAGTTCCCGGAAGAAGTCGCGCCGGGTTTCGCCATGACCGGCAGCGTCCAGCGCAGGCCGGGCCGCCACGTCAAAGCCGCAGTTCGACGGCTGCAGCGGCGCCACCGCCACGCCGCGCTCGGCCAGCCAGGGCACCCAGGCGCCGTCGGAGCCCAGACGTTTCCAGCTGCCGCCGCCCAGCGCCAGCACCACGGCGTCGGCCTGCACCAGCAATTCGCCGGCAGGCGTTGAAAACTTCAAGGCGCCGTCCTCGGCCCAGCCCAGCCAGCGATGGCGCATGGAAAACTTCACCCCTGACTGGCGCAACCGGTGCAGCCAGGCACGCAGCAGCGGCGCGGCCTTCATGTCTTTGGGAAACACCAGCCCCGAACTGCCGACAAAGGTTTCAATGCCCAGCACTTCGGTCCAGGTGCGCAGTTCGGCCGGTCCGAAAGCGGCCATCAGCGTCTGCAGCGGCAGGCTGTGTTCGCCGTAGCGCTTGAGGAAAATTTCTGCGGGCTCGGAGTGCGTCAGGTTCAGCCCGCCCTTGCCGGCCAGCAGGAACTTGCGGCCAACCGACGGCATGGCGTCATACACCTGAACGCAAACCGCCGGGCCGGCGCTGGCCAGCGTTTCGGCGGCCATCAGGCCGGC
>JBBSRS010000305.1:0-3943 GCA_038242795.1 Burkholderiales bacterium | reverse complement strand
TGCGCCGCGAGGAAATCGAAACCGCTTCAGTCGTGACGCGCACCGCGCCGAGTTTCATCCGCTTCGGCCATTTCGAGCACTTCAGCCACCGCAACCAGCTTGTCCAGCTGAAAGCCCTGGCCGACTACGTCATCGACCGGTTTTACCCGGAATGCCGGGAAGCCAAGCAGCCGTATGCAGCTTTCCTGCAGGCGGTCAGCGAACGCACCGCACACATGGTGGCGGCGTGGCAGGCCGTCGGCTTTTGCCACGGCGTGATGAACACCGACAACATGAGCATCCTGGGTTTGACGATTGACTACGGCCCGTTCCAGTTCCTCGATGCCTTCGACCCCGGCCATGTCTGCAACCATTCGGACGAACAAGGCCGCTATGCCTACAACCGGCAGCCCAACATGGCGTACTGGAACCTGTTTTGCCTGGGCCAGGCCTTGCTGCCGCTGATCGACCACCAGGAAGACGCGCTGGCGGCACTGGAATCGTTTAAAACCGTGTTTCCCGAAGCGTTACAGTCCCGGATGCGCGCAAAGCTGGGCTTGCCTGATGCGCAGGAAGGCGACCAGGCGCTGATTGAAAACACCTTCCGGCTGCTGGCGGCCAACAAAGTGGACTACACGATTTTCTGGCGCAGGCTGTGCGGCTTTACCGCGCAAAGCGGCCATGAACCGGTGCGCGACCTGTTTTTCGACCTGGAATCGTTCAATGCATGGGCGCTACAGTATTCAGAGCGCATAGCCTCCGTGGATATTGCGCAAAGAGCCGATTTGATGCTCAAAAGCAATCCAAAATACGTGCTGCGCAACCACCTGGGCGAAGAAGCCATCCAGGCGGCGAAACTAAAAGACTTTTCCAAGGTCGACACCTTGCTTGCTTTGCTGCAGGCGCCGTACGGCGAACATCCGGGGCATGAGCTTCTGGCCGGCTTTCCGCCGGATTGGGCGTCGTCGATTTCCATCAGTTGCAGTTCGTAATCACCCCCCCCTTGCTTCCCTTTAGCCAACAGAACAGGACTACACCATGCGCGAAAAAATCCAGAAAACCGATGCCGAATGGAAAGCCGTGCTGGCTGAAAAAGGCGCGGAGCCCGGGGCTTTTGAAGTCACCCGCCACGCCGCCACCGAGAGGCCCTTCACGGGCAAATACGATGCCAACCAAGCCGAAGGCACCTACCGCTGCATCTGCTGCGGCGCCGAATTGTTCGACGCGTCGGCCAAGTTCGACGCCGGCTGCGGCTGGCCGAGCTTTTCCGAGGAAATCAAGGACGGTGCGATTGAGGAGCATGTGGACCGCGCCCATGGGATGACGCGCACCGAAACGGTTTGCGCGAACTGCGGCGCGCACCTGGGCCATGTGTTTCCCGATGGACCGACCGACACGGGCCTGCGCTATTGCATGAACTCGGCATCGCTCGATTTCAAGAAAAAGAACTGAGCCCCCACGCTCCCCACTGCGTGTGGATCGCTGCCCCCCGAGGGGGCTGCTGCGCCTGCGGCCCGGCCAAGCCGGTTTCGCGGCCCGTGCTGGTTTGGGGCGGGTCAAGCAACATGCCCCCCCGAGTAACTGCTGGTGCTTCTTAAAACCAAAACCGCTCCGCCATAATCACGCCATGAAAATTTTGTTCGATTTCTTGCCGATTGCCTTGTTCTTCGGCATGTTCAAGTACGCCGAAGGTCACAAGGACTGGGCGGCCAGCACGGCCACCGACTGGCTGGGCTTCATGGTGTCGGGTGGTGTTGTTGGCCCGGCCGAGGCGCCGGTGCTGTTGGCCACGGTGGTCGTAATTCTGGCCACGCTGGCGCAGATTGTGTGGATCAAAGCGCGCGGTCGCAAGGTGGACACCATGCTCTGGATCAGCCTGGCGCTGGTCACTGCCCTGGGCAGCGCCACCATCTACTTTCACAGCGAAAGCTTCATCAAGTGGAAGCCGACCGTGCTGTACTGGGTGATGGGCGCGTCGCTGCTGGTGGGCCAGCTGGTGTTCAACAAAAACGGCATCAAGTCGCTGATGGGCGCCCAGATGAGCTTGCCCGATGCGGTATGGCGCAGGGTCAATTTCAGCTGGGTGGCGTTTTTCGCGGCCATGGGGTTCATCAACCTGTGGGTGGCGTTCAACTTCCCGACCAGCACCTGGGTCAATTTCAAGCTGTTTGGCAGCATGGGTCTGATGCTGGTGTTCATCCTGGCGCAGGCATTTTTCCTCAACAAGCACATCAAGCCGGACACCACGCCATGAGCCACGCCCCCAGTGAAAACACCGCCCTGCCCGTGCGCGTCAGGGAAATCGAGCAGCAGCTTCAGGCGCGCCTTGCCCCAACCCTGCTGCAGGTCCTGGACGAGAGCGCGGCCCATGCCGGCCATTCGGGCGCCAATGCGCAGGGGTTCGGTTCGCACTTTCGGGTTCGCATCGCCAGCCCGGTGTTTGCCGGCAAGAGCCGCGTGGCGTGCCACCGGCTTGTGTATGATGCAATGCAAAATTTCATCGACCAGGGCCTGCATGCCCTGGCCATTGAAATCGTCAAAACCGCGTGAGGGTCCTCGGGTCGAACCGGCCCGCTTGATCTTTTGCCAATAGGCCGGACCCCTGGCTGCAACAATCACCTCCACACCACCCCTCCTGAGGATTTCCACTTGATCATGAAGAAACAATTTTTAATGGCCACGGCCATGGCGAGTCTGCTGGCGCTGAGCGCTGGCGCCATGGCCCAGAACCTCGCCATCGTCAATGGCAAGGCCGTTCCCAAGGCCCGGCTTGACGCGCTGGCCCAGCAGGTGGCCAAGGCTGGCCGCCCGGTGACGCCGGAAATGGAAGGTCAGTTGCGCGAAGAAGTGATTGCCCGCGAAGTGTTCATGCAGGAAGCTGAAAAGCTGGGCATTGCTGCCAGCGACGACTTCAAGGCGCAAATGGAACTGGCCCGCCAGACCCTGATGATCCGCGAACTGTTCGCCAACTACCAAAAGACCCATCCGGTCACCGATGCCGACCTGAAGGCCGAATACGACAAGTTCGCAGCAGCCAACGGCGGCAAGGAATACAAGGCGCGGCACATCCTGGTCGAGAAGGAATCCGAAGCCAATGCCATCATTGCCAGCCTGAAAAAAGGCGGCAAGTTTGAAGACATCGCCAAAAAGCAGTCGAAGGACCCTGGCTCCGGTGCCAAGGGCGGCGACCTGGACTGGGCCAACCCGTCCAGCTATGTGCCCGAATTCACCGAAGCACTGCTCAAGCTGAACAAAGGCCAGACGACCGACACGCCCGTCAAGTCGCAGTTCGGCTACCACGTCATCCGCGTGGACGACATCCGCTCGGCGCAACTGCCTGCGTTTGAAGAGGTCAAGCCGCAGATTGCCCAGCAGATGCAGCAGCAAAAGCTCGCGGCCTTCCAGGAAGAATTGCGCAAGAAAGCCAAGATTGAATAAGCAATGGTTTTAAGTTCATAAAAAGACGCGGCCGAGGCCGCGTTTTTTTATGAAGGGCCCGGTATCACACGCGCGGTGGATCGGTTTCGCGCTGCGGATGACGGTGCTGTGCAATCCCCTTGATGAACGTCGCTGCCGCATCGGCCATGCTGCCCGACGCCGCCATGATGATCCCGGTGTCGGCTTTGCCGTCTGGCAACGTGTCCGGAATGCCGGCTTTTTGCATCAGGGCGCTAGAGGCGCCCAGCACCAGAATTGTCTTGCAATGCCGGTACTGGTCCTTGATGAACTCCATCGTGTGGCCATCCAGCGCCAGCGCATCCACGCCCGCCTGGCCATCGGGAAGCACCAGCGCATCGAATAAAAAGCCCGGCTCGTTTTCAAGCGACGCATCGGCTTGCAGCATCTTGCCTTCAGCCGTCTTGACGGCGCCGATATGCGGCCCCACCAGACGCGGAACCGCACCTTCGGCCAGCAGGGCAGCCTGGACTTGCGCAATCGACTCGCCCATGACACCCGGCGCGAT
>JBBSRS010000304.1:0-3955 GCA_038242795.1 Burkholderiales bacterium | reverse complement strand
TCAGAAAATGAGATTTAAAGCAACTGTCCATGTTTGGTGGCTCGGTGCTGCGCCTTTTCTTACCCTTTTGATGTCAACTGGCCATACGTTAGCCGCCCACCTCGCATACGCTGCATAGCGCAACCATGTTTAACCCGCTGTCAGGCATCTCAAAGTGGAGTACGTCAGTGGCAGGCACTGGAACGATTGCTCAAGTTCAAGATGGGCGGCATTGATTTTCCAGGCCAATGGCAAAAAAGTGGCTCGACTGGATCGTCCATTGGATGAGGATGACATGGCGCAGGCGCTTGGCCTTTTCAAGGCCTGCTGAGCCTGTCGGGTGAAACGTCACCACGGTACCGTGTTGTTGTCAGACTGAGTTGAAGATTAGAATTTCCAGCGCTGCACTCCCCCAAGATTACGCTCAAAATTTAACCAAACATAAAACCGTTTGTCGATACGGCTCACCATGTAACACGCACGGCGTTACCGATATTTGACTTTGCATAAGTCTGTTTCATTCCCACGGGGCTGGAGAAAACTTTTTCGGTATCGTGTCGGGGTTGAGTGCCCGGCCACAAACGTGCGCCGCATCCCGTGTGCGCAGCGCTTGTCCTTGGATGCACACGCCCCACCGTCGGCCAGCGCAGCGGGAAACAGACAGAAACATTGAGGCATGGCTGAACTTGACGGAATCTTGTGAGCAGCGCAGAATTTTTATTGTTTTTGCCTGAAAGCACAGCGAAGATTGACCCCTGTCATGGCATTCGCAACCAGGCGTTGGTGGTGGTAGTGCAATGAGCGCCTTGCATCTGGTCCAGTTACCTGATGCGCCTCTTTTGGCAAGTGCTCTTTTTGCACCTCGCCACGGACCCCGTCTCAACGGGGACTGCAGCGAAGATCCTTTGATCTTCACCGCACTTCAAACCTTTTGACGGTTAGCTTTGTTTTCCTTTTTCAAAGGAAACTGCCATGAAACACGAGTTCAAATCAAGGCGTCAGGCCTGTAGTTTTTTCGCCTTGTCGATCCTTCTTGCAGGCACTCCCACAACGCACCTGATGGCGCAAGAGAAACCCCTGAGCGGCGAATTGGAACTGATTGTTCCTTTTGGGCCTGGTGGTGGTGCAGACCAACTGGCGCGCGAGATCGCCCAGCGGCTTGAAGGCCTTGTAGCGGGGCACGTGATGGTGAACAACATCCCAGGCGCCACGGGCAACACGGCCATTGCCAAGCTGCTGGCAGCGCCCAGCGACGGCAACACGATGGCAGTGCTGACGGCCGACACTTTTTCACTGCTGGCCTACCTCAATCCGGGCTGGAAGCTGGCGGACATTGTTCCGCTTGCCATCATGATCAAGCAGCCATCGGCCCTTTTTCTTCCCCAAACCAGCCGTTTTAACACCTGGGCTGAGTTTGAGAAAGAAGCAAGGCAGCGGCCCAACACGTTGCGTGTGGCCATCACCGGGCTCGGCAGTCCTGACTATTTGGCGCTGCAGCAACTCTTTTCCAAAGGCATTCGGCTGGCGCCACTCCCGCGGGCCAATCCCGAAGAGCGCTTTCGCGCCGTACTTGAAGGAAAAGCCGATGCGCTTTACGAACAGCAAGGAGATATCCAGTCGCTCATTGATGCCAAGCAACTGCGGCCCGTGCTTGCTTTCGGCGCAGCGCGACTTGCCGCGTTCAAAGAGGTGCCCGATTCCCAGGAACTGGGGATTGCACATGTGCCCAACCAGTTTCGTGCCATTGTGGTCAAGGCAGGCACCGATCCCGCCAAGATGAAGGCCCTGTCCGAGGCACTCAATAAAATAGCAGCGCTGCCGCAGTACACCAGCTTTCTAGACAAGCAATCAGCGCTCAAAAACAGCTATGTTCCTGGCCAGAATGCTGCCCTGTTCATGCAGGGGGAACTCGACGAGATGAAGAAAATTGTCGACTCGCTGCCCTTTCACGCGCGCTATCTCTTTAGCGAAGCAGAATTCGAGCGCTATGTTGAGCCCTTCTGAACACGAGGTTTGCGGCATGGTTGTTGATGCGGACCGAAAGTTCGGTCTTTGAGACCCGGTGGTAGGCGATGTTGCTCATTTTTGGCCCGAAAGACAGTTAGCCAACTTAAGTCAGGCTTGATACCCGTTTCAGGGTATTTTGGGCTGGGAGTGATGGGGCTTTTCAGCCTGGGTTAAAACTTACAAGTTTTTAGCCATGCGCTTTCTTTGCACCGGAACATGTTTGCTTTGGTGTAAAAGCAGGGGCTCATGCTACCGACCACCAGTGCCAAGCAGTCCATGTCACTGCAAACCAGACTGTCAGCACCATAGCCATACCCCACAAGTTGCGCGGTTTTGCGCCTTCTCGCACCATCCACTCAGCGCCTTGCTGGCGGCAATCCGCCAGTACATGCGCAGGCGTCAGACGAATCGCCAGCCAGATCAGGCCCGGAAGCAGCAACACGTCGTCCACATATCCCAGCACCGGAATAAAGTCTGGAATCAGGTCGATTGGGCTCAAAGCGTAGGCAACTACAAAAAACCCAAGCGCCTTGGCATACCACGGTGTCTGTGGGTGTTTGCACGCAAACCACAGCGTGACACTGTCTCGTTCGAGTTGCTTCGCCCAGCCGCGCAAGGCGCTAAACATGTTCACAACACATATCCAAAAAAGTTTTTATTGTAAATTCAGGTATGCATTCAACAATGTCAAGTTCATGAGCCTGGCACCACTTGGGCGTTCTTTCCGGCAGCACGATGTTCCCAATAGGTATGCAACCCAATCAAGCACAGCGTCAGCCAGGCCACGCCTTCGGCAAATGCGGCCAGGACGTCGCTCAGGTAATGAACGCCCAGGTAGACCCGCGTGAGTGCCACCAGCGCCACCATCGTGATCGCGGCAAGCACTGCCATCACACGCCAGCGCCAGGCAGCGGTTCTAGAAATGACCATAACTGCCATAACGCCGTAAAAAAGGGTCGCTCCAGCCACATGGCCGCTGGGAAAGCTGTAGGTAGTCAGCGCCAGCAGCGGGTCATCAAAACTCGGCCGGGTAAGGTGAAAGGCGTATTTCATCAAGACGTTCAGCAACATGCCCAACGGCACGCTCAAGCCGATGCCAATCAGCCAGTACAGTTGCGCCGCCATGCCAGATAGACAGCCAACACCACCACGTACAGCGTGACCGGCAAAGGGTCATGCAGGTGCGTGAAGATCAGCATGGCCTGAGTTACCGGCGCTGTCGAGTGGGCATGAAACCATTGCGTCAATTGCACGTCTATGACAGTCAGGTGATCGCCACTCACCACGTCTTCGGCAATTCCGCCGAATAACCAGCTGGCGCCAATCAAAAGCGTTGCCCCGGCCGTCTTTTGCACACCCTGTTACCGCTCAGGAGCAAGTCTCGCTTTAATAATGCAATTTTTTGGCCCAAACCGGGGGCGCAAAGGGCTTGCGCTCTGGCGCCGAAGAAAGCGACTCCAAACTCTCTTGATCATGACTTTCATCAGGCCGAATCAATAGGTTCGCACTCAATGGGCTTGGCTCAGGGCAGCAAGCGTATTTCCTTCACCTCAAACTCCGTTTTGTTCCAGCCCTTGTCAAGTTTTCCGGACAATTCGACGCGCTGCTCGGCGCTGATGTTTTTGCCTTCAGGAAAGCGCTTGGACGAAATCTCGACGCTCATGCGGCCGCTGTCATCGGCAAAGGTGTAGTTTTTTCCCTGGTCATGCGAGACGATTTTTCCTTGCAGCAGCGCGTATTGATCGTCTTTGCCGCTGGCAAGCAGCTGCTTGACCGTGCTGATGGCGGTCGAACTGGGGCCCACGTAACGTCCGGGCTGGGTGGATGCGGAATTCATCATCGGGGTGGCAGGGCTTGTTGCGGCGCTTGCAGTCGCGGCCGCCGGGCTGGCTGCGGGGCTGGCAGGCTGGGCGAGGGCCGCAATGCTGGCCAGAAAAAGGGTGCTGACAGCGACGAGGGAGAGGGCTTG
>JBBSRS010000303.1:0-3964 GCA_038242795.1 Burkholderiales bacterium | reverse complement strand
GTTGAAGCGGGAGGCTGCTGCGCCAGGGCGGCAGCCAATGGCTTTTGATAGGCGATTTCCAGCGCCCGATGCAGCAATGAGGTGTGGTCCGGTGCGCTGTTGCTTTTATTGGCAATGGCGGGCTTGTTCAAAGCGCGCTGCCAGCGCATCCAGACCGATTGTTCACCGCGCAGGCCGTCGTCCAGCAAATCCTCCCAGGAAAGCCGGATTGCCAGCAATTCGTCGATCTGCGTGTCGTCGCCGCCTTCAAGGCGTGCTTGCCAGCGCAGGTATGCGCACCATGAAGCCCAGCCCTGCATGCGGTGCAAAACAGCGCACAGGTAGTCGTTCAAGCCGTCGGCAGACACGCCCAATTTGTCGAGCACGAACGCGATGGCCAGACGCGCCTCGGCGGGAAGCGCTTGCGCGCGTTGCAGCACGTCAGGCGCCCGCATCAGCAGCACGATGCCATGGTCGTGGGCGATGGCATGGCGCCACCCGTCGTACAGCCCACGGCGCTGCGCAGGATGCCAGTCGGCCTGCTCAACATCAAAATAGGCGGCGCAGAACTGGCTGATCTGGTGCGTGATGGTGGTGCGCCAGGCAGGCTCGCGTGCCAACTGGCGATGCGCGTCGCGCAGGTCGCACAGCAGGGGCAGTGCAGCAGGCGCTTCCTGCGCATCATCCAGCGCGGCAATCACCGCAGCCGGGTTCACCGCAACCCCCGCCTCTGCCATGGCCTGTGCCAAATGCTCGGACGTGAAAGCCTGGGTTTTCCACGCATCGCGGTAGAACGCCTGCGGCATGTGCATGCGGCTGCCGACAAGCGCCTGTAGCTGAGCGCCCGCTTCCTCGATTGGACGGTCCAGCCATCCCCAGTAGGGATTGACTGCAATAAACCGGTCCAAGGGCCAGGTGGGCGCGATCAGGCGGCAGGCCGCATCGACAGCCAGATCAACCGCCAGATCATCGGCAGTCTTGGGTGGAGTCAGCATGGGAGAAACAGCGTTCATGATTTTTCGCTCAGCAAAGCAGCCGTTGAATAAGGGGACCGCAGCGACACCGCGGGCAGCGCTATGGGCCAGAGCCGAAACGTCAGCCGTGTGAAGCGCTCGTCAAGGTAAAAGCCGGCATAGGCCCATGGATAAAAAGCCCTGGCAAACTGACCCCGCGGATAGGCGATCAACCACACTTGCAGCAGGTAAAGCGCTGCAAGGCAGCTTCCGGCCCAGAGGCTCAGCAGCGACGATGCAGGCGCAACAGGCGTGTTCACCAGAACGCCAAAGACAAGATGACCGGCAATGTAGAACTGCCCCAGCACCAGAAGGGCGATGACGCCGCGCGCTTTGCCGGTTGCCCCTCCATCGGCACGCCACAACAGGGGGGCCAGGCCCAGTCCCACAATCAGGACAGCCACGGGGGGAATCGTCAGGCCAGGCATCGCCCTCTGCCAAACCACGATGCTGCCGGCCAGCAGCGCAATGGCAAACGGGGCACAGAGCAGGCGCGTGCCCACACTGGCAGCGGACGAACGACTGGCCTCTTGCGGGAAAAAAGCATTGCGGCGGGTTTCCATCACGGCTTCCCCCGCAGCCAGAAAGGAATATGCCTTGTAAAGCGAGTGCGCCACCAGATGCAGAAATGCGAGTTCATACAGTCCGAGGCCGCATTCCAGCAGCATGAAGCCCATCTGCGCGCAGGTTGACCAGGCCAGACGCACCTTGATGCTGATGCGCGTCATCATCACCAGACCGGCCAGCACCGCACTCAGGCTGCCAACCACGACCAGCAAGGTTTGCGCCGAAGGCGAAGCCGAAAGCATCACAGCCAGTCGAATCAGCAAAAAGCCGCCCAGGTTGACGATGCCCGCATGCAGCAGCGCCGACACAGGGGTTGGCGCTTCCATCACCTGAATCAGCCAGCCATGGACCGGCAACTGGGCAGATTTGAGAATCACCGCCAGCACCACCAGCACCATGGCAATGTTCAGCGCCGCGGACAACGCATTGACCGCCAGAATGTGGTCGGCAATCCCCTGAAACGCGAGCGTGCCGGTTTCCTGGTAAATCAACGTCAAGGCCACGAGCAGGCACACCTCGGCAAGACGGCTGGCGATGAATTTTTTATGAGCGACGACCAGTGCGGCAGGACGGTCACGGTAAAACGTCAGCAGATGGTGCAGCGTGATGCTGCTGGCAATCCATGCAAGTACGAGAACGCCCAGGTTTTGGGTCACGACCACCACACCAATCGATGCCAAAGTGAGCAGCATGGCAAGCATGTAGCGCTTTTGTCCTGCTTCGCCGTGCAGGTAGCGCCGGGAGTAGCGGATCACCACCCAGCCCAGCAGGCTGACCAGCAGCAGCATGGCAAGCCCCAGCTTGTCGCTGTGCGCGTTGCTGAATGCTTGCTGCGCAATCGCGGCCAGCGCCATCACGAGCGCGGCAAGTGCAGCGCCTTCGGCAACCGCCCATGAACGGGAAACTCCGGCACCCAGCGCGACCGGCAGGCAGGCCAGCACATAGGCCAGCGGCACACACCAAAGTAATGCGCCATTGTGAAATTCGGTCATCCAGACCCCTCTGTTGGTTGAGATGACGCCACTTTGCCTGCAGGCCAGCAATAAGTAAAATAGATAAACTTCTACAAACTCTTCTTTAAAAAAGAACCATGCCGTTTTCCCGACTCAACTACCGCCACCTTTATTACTTCTGGATGGTGGCCAAGGAAGGGCACCTGACGCGTGTTGCCGAGCAGCTGCATGTGTCCCAGTCCGCCCTGTCGTCCCAGATCCGCCTGCTCGAAGAACAAATGAACCATGCGCTGTTTTTGCGCCAGGGCCGCAGCCTTCAGCTCACCGAAGTGGGCCGTGTGGTGCTGGGCTATGCCGATGGCATTTTTGCGCTTGGCACGGAACTGGTGGCGGCGGTGGCCGCTGGCGGAGGGCAGAAACTGCAGCGGCTCAAGGTGGGCGGCGTGGCCAATGTGTCGCGCAATTTTCAGGAGAATTTTCTGCGCCCCATCATGGGGATGGACGATGTGCAGCTGGTGCTGGAGTCAGGCAGCCTGGACGAGTTGCTGGCACGCCTGGCGGTGCACAAGCTTGACCTGGTGCTGTCCAATCGCCCGGTCAGCGCAGATGCCGAACAGGCCTGGCAATGCCGCCGTGTTGCGCGCCAGCCGGTTTGCCTGGTGGGCCAGCCGCGTCCTGCGTCGCGTCCCTTTCGCTTTCCGGAGGACTTGCCGGGCGTCAAACTCCTGCTTCCCGGGCACAGCAGCGACATCCGCACGGAGTTCGACATGCTTTGCGAACACCTCCAGGTCAAGGTCAACGTATTTGCTGAAGTCGATGACATGGCGATGCTGCGTTTGCTGGCGCGCGATTCGGGCGGCGTGGCGCTGCTGCCGGCCGTGGTCGTGCAGGACGAGCTGCACAGCGGCGTGTTGCAGCAGTATTGCGTGGTGCCGAAGGTCTATGAAAATTTCTATGCCATCAGCGTCGAGCGGCAATTTCAGTCGGCGGTGCTGAAAAAGCTGCTGTCGAGCACCTCGGACCCGCAGAACTGACAGCCACCTCGCCCGAGCCACTTTTCAGGGCAGGCTCGAAGATGAAGGAGGTTGACGCAAAGACTGCAATTTGCTGGCCAGGGAAGCGGCTGACAGCTCGCCCAAGTGGGTCTCGACCAGCCTGCCCGTGGCGTCGTAGAACAGCGTGGTGGGCAAGGCGCTGGAACCCACCGCGCTGCCCAGGGCCGCTGAAGGGTCAAACACAACCTGCGAGAGCTTGAGACGGTTGTTGGCCAGATAGCGCAGGACGGGAGCCGCGTCTTCGCCCTGGTTGGCAAACACAAAACGCACGCCGCTTTCGCGCTGCTGTGCCGCCGCAAGCACCGGCATTTCACGGCGACACGGCGGGCACCAAGTGGCCCACAGGTTGACCACCAGGGGCTGGCCAGCCGCCAGCGTTGCCAGATCAACGGATTCG
>JBBSRS010000302.1:0-3975 GCA_038242795.1 Burkholderiales bacterium | reverse complement strand
GGCATCATCCGCGTGGTGATGAAAAATCATGGCTGTTACCCGTTTGGCAATGCCAAGGCGCGCGCCGTGGTCTGGAATTTCCCCGATGCGATTCCGCAGCACCGCGAGCCGATTTACGGCATTCGCCCCGACCTGGTCGCCAAGTACCCGACACACGACGACAAGAAGGCTTTCTGGCGCCTGCCCACGCTGTACAAAACCTTGCAGGACAAGAACATTGCCGACAAGGTGCATGAAAAGTTCCCGATGATCCTGACCTCCGGCCGGCTGGTCGAATACGAGGGCGGCGGCGAGGAAACCCGTTCCAACCCCTGGCTGGCCGAATTGCAGCAGGAGATGTTTGTCGAGATCAACCCCAAGGTCGCGTCAGAAAAAGGCATTCGCAATGGCGAGCGCGCCTGGGTCAGCACGCCGACCGGCGCGCGTCTCAATGTGCAGGCGCTGGTGACCGAGCGCGTCGGTCCCGACACGGTGTTCATGCCGTTCCACTTTTCAGGACGCTGGCAGGGCGCCGACATGCTGGCCTATTACCCGGCAGGCGCGCACCCGGTGGTGCGGGGGGAGGCGGTCAACACCGGCACCACCTATGGCTATGACAGCGTGACGATGATGCAGGAATCGAAAACGACCGTTTGCAATGTCGAACGAGCATAAGGAAGAATAAAAATGGCACGCATGAAATTTGTCTGTGATGCGGAGCGCTGCATTGAATGCAACGGTTGCGTCACCGCCTGTAAAAACGAAAACGAAGTCCCGTGGGGTGTGAACCGCCGCCGCGTGGTGACGCTCAACGACGGCGTTCCCGGCGAAAAATCCATCTCGGTGGCCTGCATGCACTGCAGCGACGCACCGTGCATGGCGGTGTGCCCGGTCAACTGCTTTTACCGCACCGACGAAGGCGTGGTGCTGCATGACAAGGACATCTGCATCGGCTGCGGCTATTGCTCGTATGCCTGCCCGTTCGGCGCGCCGCAGTTTCCCTCCACCGGCACCTTCGGTGTGCGCGGCAAGATGGACAAATGCACCTTTTGCGCCGGTGGCCCCGAGGTCAATGGCAGCCAGGCGGAGTTTGAAAAATACGGCCGCAACCGTCTGGCAGAAGGCAAGTTGCCCGCCTGCGCCGAAATGTGTTCCACCAAGGCCTTGCTGGCCGGCGATGGCGATGTGGTGGCGGATATTTTCCGCAACCGCGTCGTGCAGCGCGGCAAGGGTGCTGAAGTCTGGGGTTGGGGCACGGCTTATGGCTCCAAACAGGCGGGTCAGCCGCCCGCAGGAGCGAAATCATGACACGGCTTGCATTGCTGATTCCAGTGCTGGTTGCCTTGGCGGGCTTGTCGGCCTGCGGCGATAAGCCGCAGACCATGGGCGGCAACAAAGGCCATGTCGCGGCGTTCGAGGGCGCAAAAAACCCGTTTGTCACCCCTGGCTGGAATGTCGGTGACAAAAACAGCTGGGAGCAGGGGTTGAAAGCCCGCATGCAGAACACCCAGAACGAGTACTCCAAGATAAACTGACCGGAGCCCTTATGAAACATGCACAATTAGCTATATTTTTAATAGCAATTGGCTTGGCGGGAACGGTTGCCGCACAGGCCCCGGCGCCGGAGCCTGCGGCTTCTGTGCCCGCCATGGCGGCACAAGCGCCTGCCGTTGTCCAGCCTGCGCCTGGCGCACCGGTTGCCATGGGTGGCATCCAGGGCCAGAACATTTTTGAAGTCAAGCCTGACGCCAGCGAGCTTCCCGGCTATGCCAGCCAGACCAATGGCGAACGGGCCAAGGTCCAGCCTGGCAACAACGCCCCGATGTGGCGCCAGGTCGGTGCCGGTGTCACCGGCTACAGCAGCCTGCCCAAAAGCGAGGCGCCAGAAGCTGGCAACCTGATCCAGCCTTTTGTGCAATACCCGGGTTCCCGTCTGACCAACGCAGGTGAAGCCTGGCGACAGGTGCGCAACAACTGGCTAATTCCCTATGGCGGCGCCTTGCTGCTGATCGTGGTCGGCGCCATTGCCCTGTTCTACCTGGGCAAGGGCAGCATCAAGCAGCACGGTGCCAACACTGGCCGCAAGATCGAGCGCTTCACGCCCTTCGAGCGTTCTGCCCACTGGGCCAATGCCATTGCTTTTTGCATACTGGCGATTTCCGGCATCGTCATGGCGTTCGGCAAATTCTTTGCGCTGCCCGTTGTCGGTGGGCAGCTGTTTGGCTGGCTGGCGTATGCGTTGAAAAACCTGCACAACTTTGCAGGACCGGTGTTTGCCGTGTCGCTCCTGGTCGTGTTTTTCACCTTCGTGCGTGACAACCTGCCAAGCAAGGGTGACCTGAAGTGGCTGCTCAAGGGTGGCGGCATCCTGTCAGGCAAGGAAGTGCCATCGCACCGCTTCAATGCGGGCGAAAAAGTGGTGTTCTGGGGTGGCGTCATGTTCCTGGGGTTGATCGTGATCGGCTCCGGGCTGGTGCTTGACATGCTGTTGCCAGGTCTTTTATACGACCGAAGCACCATGCAGATCGCCCACATGGTCCATGCGGTGGCTACCGTGTTCATGATGGCGATGTTTATCGGCCACATTTACATCGGCACGATTGGCATGGAAGGCGCTTACAAAGGCATGAAAACCGGTTACGTCGATGAAACCTGGGCCAGGGAACACCACGAATACTGGTATGACGACATCAAGGCCGGACGTATCCCCGCGCAGCGCACCCAGCCCGTGCCGCCTGCCAGTCCCGCCGCCGTGCAGGCCTAATCAAACAAGTGAGAATTCGCATGAAAAAATTGTTGATCACCAGCTTGCTGCTGGCCGCCTGTTCGCTGGCGGCGGCCAAGCTTCCGTCGCCAACGCCCGAAGCCAAGGCCAAGTCCGATGAAGCTGCTTCCAAGGCAGCCTGGGCTGGCAAGATCGATGGCTACCAGCTGTGCCAGACGCAAGACCGGGTAGCCGCTGGCTACTATAAGACAGCGCAGGCGGCGGGCAAGGAAACCAAGCCCGCGACAGCGACGCCCCCTTGTGCGGACCCTGGCGCCTACACCGCGGCACCGGCTGAAGCGGCCAAGCCCCTGGAGGCTTCCGGTGCCCATTCGCCGGCCGCCACAGCGGTCAGCCCGCCAAGCAGCCCAGTGCCTGATGCCGTCCTCAATCCGGCCAAAAAGCCCTGATTTCCTGTTTTTTCCTGAAAGGCCGGGCCGCGAGGCGCCGGCCTTTTTTACGGTAAGCTTTTTTCCATGACACTTCCCTACCTGACGCAAGCCCGGGCGCCGCTGACCAGCGAAATCGACGCCGTCAACGAATTTGGCGAAGTGCAAAAAGTCTCGATCCCCGCCGAGCGGGCGCTGACGGTGTATGTTGACAAGCGTGAACTGGTCACGTTGATGACGCTGGGCGCGAACCCCGAACTGCTGGTGCTGGGCTACCTGCGCAACCAGCGTTTGGTGCGGGACGTGGCCGACATCGAATCGATCACGGTCGACTGGGAGGTGGGTGCCGCCGCCGTCAAGACACGACATGGCATTGAAAATATTGAGGAAAAAACCGCGCACCGGGTGGTCACCACCGGCTGCGGGCAGGGCAGCGTGTTTGGCGGCCTGATGGACGAGGTCGACCAGATTGCATTGCCAGCCGACGCGGCCATCACGCAAAGCCAGCTCTACGGGCTGGTCAACACCATCCGGCTCAAGGAAACCACCTACAAATCGGCCGGCTCGGTGCATGCGTGTGCGCTGTTTTCAACCGTTTCCGGCGAAGCCGACATGCTGCTGTTTGTGGAAGATGTCGGGCGGCACAACGCCATCGACACCATCGCTGGCTGGATGTGGTGTATGGCCCCCACGCTCCCCGCTGCGCGTGGTTCGCTGCCCCCCGAGGGGGCCGCTGCGCCTGCAGTCCGGCAAAGCCGGTCCTGCGGCCCTGGCGTGGCTGTACAGTCAACGCCCCACGCGGCTCCTGAAGCTTCTCCGGATGCCGCCGCCTTGCTCACTCTC
>JBBSRS010000301.1:0-3984 GCA_038242795.1 Burkholderiales bacterium | reverse complement strand
GTGCGCTTCGCAGCAGGCCAGCAACGGTGGCTGCAGCGCGGCAAAGTCAGGCAATTCCACAAATTTATAAAAGGCGGCGGTGAGAAAGTCGGGCGGGGTCATGGGCAAAATCCAGGCAGACAAAAGAAGGCGCGCTGTGGTGCTGCGATGGGCCAATTATCCCGCCACCCCGATTTTGAATCGCTGGGCTTTGAATCTGGGGAAAAGTACTTACAAAAAAATATGCTGCATTGCAGCAAAATAGAGCGATTGGTTGAGGAATCAGGAGCAGGCGCTTGGCGTTGACGACATCGGCTCCATTTCAGACCCCTTGACACTTCACAACGCCAAAATTTCCATGACAAAAAGTCTGACCAGCCTCTGGCTCAAGAATCTGCGCCGCGTCGGCAAGGCCCAGCAGGCACAGGGTCGCCAACTCTTCAAAAGCCTGTTGACGACGGCGGTCCGCGCACCGGCGGTCAAAATCGCCAAGCCTGCCAAGCTTGCCAAGGCCCTTCGCCCCCCCCCCTTGAAAACCGTCAAGGCGCTGAAGCCGGTAAAACTTTCGGTGGCAAAAGCGGTAAAAACCGCCCCGCCGCGCCGCAAGGCGGCGGCTGCGCCCGTTCAACCTCCGCCCACGGTGCTGCCGGCACTGCCCGGAAGCTGGAAGAAAGCCTTCTTCAGCCTGCCGGGCACGGGGCTGACGCCGGCGCGCCGGATGATGTACTGGCTTTACCTGCCGTCGGTCGTTGCCAAGGGGCCGCTTCCACTGGTCGTGGTGTTGCACGGCTGCAAGCAGACCGCGACCGATATCGCCGCTTCCAGCCGCATGAACCAGCTGGCCGAGCGCAAGGGCTTCGCGGTGCTGTATCCGCAGCAATCGGCCGCCGCCGACGCGAACCGCTGTTGGCACTGGTACCGGCGCGCCACCCAGCAAGGCCATGGCGATGTCGCACTGATTGCCGAAATGATCAAGCAGGTGCGTGCCCGGCATCGGCTGGACACGACGCGAACCTTTGTGGCGGGGCTGTCTGCCGGGGCGGGCCTGGCGACCATTTTGGCCTTGCGCCATCCGCAGCTGATTGCCGCCGCCGGCCTGCATTCAACGCCGGTCTATGGCACCAGTGACTCGCCGATGAGCGGCTTTCAGGCCATGCAGCAGGGCGCTGGCGTGCACCACCGGGATGCGGTGAGCGAGTTCACCGACAGCAAGCTGCATTTTCCCGGCATGCCGGTCATGCTGATCCAGGGGAAAAGCGATTCGGTGGTTCGCCGTGTCAACGTGGACCATTTAAACGCGCAATTTTTAATCGTCGACGCCCCCTGGATCACCAGCGCCCAGCCCGTGGTGCGCAGCTACGCCGGGCGCAGCAGCGGCCGAAGTCCGCGCCATGCGTACAAGACGACGACCTATTACGCCGGCCGAAAGCCAATGCTGGTGAAGTGCGAGATTGACGGGCTGGGCCACGCGTGGAGCGGCGGCGAAGGCAGCCTGGACTACAGCGCGCCCGAAGGACCGGATGCCACGCTGTTGCTGTGGGCCTTTTTCTCGCGCCAGCAGCGCCTGCAATCGGCGCCTGTGGCGATGTAGGCGCACTTTGGGGAATCGCATTGCCTTTTTCCAGTGAAAATGGCGATTGCGCAAGATGTGCTTGTGTCTGCAGCTATTATTTTTGACAAGCGCAGCGCTGGCCTATTTGGGTTTGCTGGCGTTTTCATGTCTGACAGCGCTTCGCAAGCGAACCAGCATGGTTTTTGCCCGGTGTTTCATGCGCCGTGCCAGCCGCCAGGGCCATGAAATGCGAACTTGTCGAAGCATCCGGTCCTTCCATGCCTTCCAGCGTGGGTAGAAACGCGAAAACCAGCCCAGTTGCATCAGGGCCGGTTCGGTCAGCTGAAACAGGCGTGCTGCGAGTGCGGTGCCTGCGATTTTTGCCATGACCACCAGTCCAAAACCCGTGACGAGATGACCTCTGCCCACCAGGAAAAGCGCCAGCAGCTTGATGGGGAGAATCAGCAGCATCGGGATGCCAAACACCAGCAAGGCTCCCCAGGGAGGCAGGCGGGTGATCAACCGCTCGATGTGTCGCCAGACCGGCAGGCGGCACAGCGCTGCAAAGCATGACGCCAAAGCTTCCCAGCCCCATTCCTCGAACAGCAGGAACACGGCCAGGGGTGCCAACAGGATGCCTTTGAGCATCCTCTGGAGGAGGGCGATCAAGTGGTTTCAGCCATGTCTTGCATGGCCGAAGCTTATCTGAAGGTGGTGGTGTTGTCGTGCGGCAGGTTGATGGTCGAAGCGCGCTGTCCCAGCCGTTGTTCGAGTTCGCCCATGTACGCGGCCAGGGTGTTGTCCATCTGCTCCATGCGGGCCAGCAGGACCTGCTGTTGCTGCGCAAAACGGTCAGCCATCACGGTTCCCAGGGCGGTTTCGCGATGCTGCTCTGCCTGCGCTTGGGCTTCCAGGTAAGAGCGCAGTTCGGTGAAGCGCGAGGCTTCGGCCTTGTCGGCCAGTTCGCGCTGCGCATTGAGTTCGCGGGTATGCGTGCGACCTTCAAGCACATGCCGGCTTTGCATGTAGATGGTGCTGCCCAGGAAGATGAGAAATGTGGCCACCAGCAGCGCCAGCATCACCAGTCCCAGCGGCACATTGATGGTGGTGAAGCCCAGTCTTAAAAGGTTTGGCTGGGTAAAGACATCGACATTCAAGGCCACGAAGCCGGCCAGAAGCAAGATGAAGACGACCAGAAAAACGGTGCGAAAACGCATGGAGAACTCCCTTATTGATTGGTATGTATGGCACTGACGCTGAACGGCATTATCGGGGTACGTATGCGCTGGGGGCTGTGGGACAATTCCGCCCTTTGGCATCAGCAGGCAGGGGCCGCGCCGTTGAAGGCAGGCCGAAAATCCTTAACCAGAGACCACATGCAGAAAATTATTCGCCAGATTGCGGCCGAAATCGGGGTCCATGAACACCAGATCAAGACGGCCGTGGAACTGCTTGACGGCGGCGCCACCGTGCCCTTTATTGCGCGCTACCGCAAGGAAGCCACCGGCGGGCTGGACGACATCCAGCTGCGCGAACTCGAACAGCGGCTGTCTTACCTGCGTGAACTTGAAGACCGCCGCGAAACAGTCTTGAGAAACATTGACGAGCAGGGAAAGCTGACACCCGCGTTGCGCATGCTGATCGAGGCGGCCGCCACCAAGCAGGATCTGGAAGACCTGTACCTGCCCTACAAGACCAAACGCCGCACCAAGGGCCAGATGGCGCGTGAGGCCGGCATCGAGCCGCTGGCGGACCGATTGTTTGCCGACCCAATGCTTCATCCCGCAGAAGAAGCCCAGGCCTTCGTCAAGGCTGAAAAAAACGAAAGCGGCGACGATTTCACCACCTTGCAGGCGGTGCTCGACGGCGTTCGGGATATTTTGAGCGAGCGCTGGGCAGAAGACGCGCTCTTGGTGCAGTCGCTGCGCCAGTGGCTGTGGAGTGAAGGTCTGTTGTCTTCCAAGCTCGTCAGCGGCAAGGACGAACACCAGCCCGACACGGCCAAGTTCCGTGATTACTTTGACTACGACGAGCCGATCGGCCGCGTGCCCTCGCACCGTGCGCTGGCTGTGTTTCGCGGCCGGGGGCTGGAAATCCTGGATGCCAAGCTGGTGCTGCCGGTGCCGCCCGAAGCCGGCCAGCCGAGCATTGCCGAAGGCAAGATTGCCCTGCACCTGGGCTGGAGCCACAAGGCGCGGCCGGCCGATGACCTGCTGCGCAAGTGCGTCGCCTGGACCTGGCGGGTCAAGCTCAGTTTGTCGCTGGAGCGCGATTTGTTCACCCGCCTGCGTGAAGACGCCGAGAAGGTTGCCATCAAGGTGTTTGCCGACAACCTGCGCGATTTGCTGCTGGCCGCACCCGCCGGGCCGCGCGTCGTGATGGGGCTGGACCCGGGCATTCGCACCGGCGTGAAGGTGGCGGTGGTTGATACGACCGGCAAGCTGGTCGAAACC
>JBBSRS010000300.1:0-3988 GCA_038242795.1 Burkholderiales bacterium | reverse complement strand
TGTCGACACGCCGATCGAGGTTGACTACTACCGCAACGGCGGCATCCTGCCTTATGTGCTGCGGCAACTCCTTGCCGCATGAGGAACAGCGCTGACCGCTCGCGAAGGCACGGGGCTTGTGCTGAAACCGTGACATCTGCGACGTGTCGCGCGTAACGCGTCATGCCCTGATTTCCGGTGGCGGCATTGGCGGTCTGGCGGCAGCGCTGGCAGCCTCTCGCGCCGGTTGGGGTGTGCGGCTGTACGAGCGGGCCCCCGCCTTCAGCGAGGTTGGCGCTGGTGTCCAGTTGGGACCCAACGTGGTCAGGCTGCTGCACGGTTGGGGTCTGCAGGGCGCCTTGGAGCGGGTGGCAGCCTTTCCCGAACGCCTGCTGGTTCGGGACGCCTTGTCGGGGCGGGAACTGGGCATGTTGGCGCTGGGACAGCGGGCGCTTGAAAAATACGGCGCGCCCTACCTCACGCTTCACCGCGCCGACCTGCATGCGCTGTTGGTTCACGCCGTGCAGGCGCGGGACCATGTGTGGCTCAGGCTGAACAGTCCCGTGATCGGCTATGCCGACAGCGGACGCGAAGTCACCCTGCGAATCCAGCCTGCAGCGGTGGCCGGTCCGGGTCTGCATCCCGCGCAAACGGCGCCAATGCTGGAAGTCGAGGGCGACACGCTGATTGGCGCGGACGGGCTCTGGAGCCGTGTGCGCCAGCAGATGCTGAACGACGGCCTCCCGCGCGTCACCGGCCATCTGGCCTACCGCGCCATGCTGCCGCAAAGCAGGTTGCCGGCGCGGCTGCGCAGCCAGCAGGTCACCGTCTGGCTGGGCCCCCGGCTGCATGTGGTGCATTACCCGGTGCGCGGCGGTGAGTGGCTGAATGTGGTGGCCATCGTTCATGGCCAGGTGGCCGGCGACCTGCAAAGCTGGGACCATCATGCCAATGGGGCCGACCTGCAGCAGGCCATGGGTCAGACGGCCAAGCTGTTGCAGGAACTGATCCAGGCGGTCACCGATGGCGCAAACCAGGCCGGCCCCAGCTGGCGCCTGTGGCCGCTCAGCGACCGCCCCCCCCTGATCGGTGCGCATCAGCAGGCCCAGGGCCGTGTCGCCCTGCTCGGCGATGCTGCACACCCGATGCGCCCCTACCTGGCGCAGGGCGCCGGCATGGCGATTGAAGATGCAGCCGAGCTGGGTTCGGTGCTGGCCATGGCACTGGACCCGGCTTTTGACGTGCCGACGGTGCTGCAGCGCTATGCCCTGAACCGCTGGGAGCGCAATGCCCGGGTGCAGGCGCGGTCGTTAAGAAACGGCCAGATATTCCATGCCCAGGGGCCGCTGCGCTGGGCGCGCGATGCTTCGATGAAGCTGCTGGGGGAAAAGCTGCTCGACATGCCATGGCTGTATGGCAGCGCGCCCGACATTCCACGGAATGCTATTTAAAAAATAGCTTCAGACGTATGTCGGTCAAGCGTTAAAGCTATTCTTTCTTGATTTTTAGTAACTACTCAGTTCCCATGAAACTCTCCCATTTCTCTTTTGTCATTGCGCACTGGGCCTGCCCCGGGTTTCATCCGGGGATCCGCAATCCATGACCCCGCTGGGGGATAAGTCATGGTTCCCGGGACAAGCCCGGGATGACAGAGGCTGATGTATTGCGCTTCAATTTGAAAAGTGGACAGCAGCCGATTCAACGTCTTTTGGCCCTGGGGCGGCACCCGCGCCACCATCATGGCGAGATACGGATTCAGCTTGTGGAACCGGGAAAACCCCAGGTCATTGGCTTCGTCCGGTCAGACCCTGTGAACAGTGCAAGGAGTGTGGCGCCCGTTACCGGGATGGCCACATGCGCTGGAAAACCCCGTCCTTGTCCACCAGCAGGTGCTTGAGCCCGGCCAGCACATGCAATGACACCAGGGCCACCAGAATCCAGACCGTGAAGGAATGGGCATTAAAAAAGACTTCGGCCAGGTCATGGTTGGCTTCAAACACGCGCGGCAGGGCGGTACCGAAAAACACGATGCCGTTCTTGCTCAGCAGCGAGCCGATGATGCCAAAGGTCGGCATGGCGACCATGGCGGCGTACAGCAGTCCGTGTGTGGCCCGTGAAACCTTGGCTTGCCACGACGGCACGCTGGCGGGCAAAGGCCCGGGCCGATGACCCAGCCGCCAGACCAGTCGTAAAAGCACCAGCCCGGCAATCACCAGGCCCATGGATTTGTGCAGGTTGAAGAACCAGGCGCTGCCGGGATCGTCTTCAATCTCCAGCATGTACCAGCCCAGCGCGACCATGCCAATGACCAGGGCGGCCAGCGTCCAGTGAAGCAGCACGGCAAGGGCTGCATAGGGTTTGCTGTGGACGGTCGGAATGGGGTTGGATACGCGCATGGAGTTTCTTTTTTGAAGTGGCTATCAAGCACCTGGCGGGGTTGGTCAAGGCTGAACAAACTTTCGCCAGACTTTTTGTTGGCCCATCCTAAAACTGCCGCCTTAAAGGAAGATTAAGCCGCGCGGGTTGCCGTGCGGGTTGCCTGGCTTGACTACTTACTGCCAGCCAAAACGCCGGATGTAATAGCGTTTCATCAATGTCGTCAACCCCGCGTAGCTGAGCAATATCGCCGCCAGCCAGCCAAAGTAGGCCAATGGCAGCGCTTCGAGCTTGAAGTAGCTGGCCAGCGGTCCCATCGGCAGAAAAATGCCCACCACCATGATGAGCAGCGTCATGGCCAGCAGTGGCCAGGCAGCGAGGCTTTCGATGAACGGGATTTTCGGCGTGCGGATCATGTGCACGATCAGCGTTTGCGTCAGCAGGCCGACGACAAACCAGCCCGACTGGAACAGCGTCTGGTTTTCAAGTGAATTGGCCTTGAACACGTACCACATCACCACAAACGTCGTGATGTCGAAACTCGAACTGATCGGCCCGAAAAAAATCATGAAGCGGCGGATGTCGTCAGGGTTCCACTTCAGGGGCTTGCTGACCAGTTCGGCATCGACGTTGTCAAAGGGAATGGCGATTTGCGACACGTCGTACAACAGGTTTTGCACCAGCAACTGCAGCGGCAGCATGGGCAAAAACGGCAGGAACACGCTCGCGATCAGCACCGAAAACACATTGCCAAAGTTCGAGCTGGCCGTCATGCGGATGTATTTCAGCATGTTGCTGAAGGTCTTGCGGCCTTCGATGACGCCTTCTTCAAGCACCATCAGGCTGCGCTCCAGCAGGATGATGTCCGCCGCTTCCTTGGCAATATCGACCGCCGTGTCCACCGAAATGCCAATATCGGCAGCGCGCAGCGCCGGCGCGTCGTTGATGCCGTCGCCCATGAAGCCGACGACATGGCCGTTGGCGCGCAGGCTGCGCACGATGCGCTCCTTGTTCAGCGGCGAGAGCTTGGCAAAGATGGTGTGGTGTTCGACCGCTTTGGCCAGTGCCTGATCGGTCATCGTGTCAATTTGCGGGCCCAGCACGATGCCTTCGACCACCAGGCCGACCTGACGGCAGACTTCGGCGGTCACCAGTTCGTTGTCGCCGGTCAGCACCTTCACCGTGATGCCGCTCTCGGCCAGCGCCTTGAGGGCAGGCGCGGTCGATTCCTTGGGCGGGTCGAGAAAAGCGATGTAACCAATCAACGTCAGCTCTGACTCGTCAGCCACCGAGTAAGCCAGCTGACCGGGCGGAATTTCCTTCATGGCGACGGCCACCACACGCAGGCCGTCTTCGTTGAGCTCGCGGGTGACATGCTGCACCCGCGCCAGCATGACTGCGTCGAGCCGCACGGTCTGGTCGCCATCGCGCACATGGGTGCAGGCAGCAACGACTTCTTCCACCGCGCCCTTGCAAATCAGCTCATGGTGATGCCCGCGTTCCGACACCACGACCGACATGCGGCGGCGCTGGAAATCGAAAGGGATTTCATCAATCTTCTTGTAATTTTCGGTCAGCTGCAGATCAGTCAGGACTTCGACATGCTCCAGCACGGCGCGGTCCAGCAGGTTTT
>JBBSRS010000299.1:0-3990 GCA_038242795.1 Burkholderiales bacterium | reverse complement strand
TCACGAAGCGGGCTCCGTGTGCTTTCAAGGTGCGCTGGGCACCCTGAAACACAGCGAAATGAAATTAACGCTTTTTGGAAGCGTTCTTGGTGGCGCTGAGGGCGGACTCGGACACCGAATTGAAGTTGGTTTCGGCCATGTCACCGGCTTGCTTGACGGCTTTTTGCACCGATTCGAAAGCCGTGTTGGCGGCGGTCATCGCGCTTTTCATCATGGTCACTGCGGTTTCGGAACCGGCAGGCGCATTCTGGGTGGAGCTTTCGATCAGGTCGGCAAATTTCTTTTGCGCCTCGGCGGTCTGGCCTTCCAGGCTCTTGCCGAGTTCAGCGCCGGCAGACTGGGCGATGTCGTACAGGTGGCGGCTGTAGGCAGCGGTTTTTTCAGCCAGGGGCTGGACCATGCTGGCTTGCAGCGCGAGCAGTTCCTGTGCGTCCTTGACGCCCATGATGGCTTGTGCATTGTTGGCGGTTTCGGCCAGCGCAGCCTTGGTGGCCTGCACGTTCAGTTCGACCAGTTTTTCAACGCCTTCGAAGGCTTTTTGGGTCAGACCAAACAGGGTTTCGATGTTTGCTTTGTGGGAAGCCATGAGTTGTTCAGCGGTCAGCATAGTTAATCTCCAAATATGTCGTTAAAGGTTGGTAGTTGCTTTGCGCTGAATTGCTGCACTGCAACATGGAATTGATTATAGGAGAAACCAGTCATTTTGCAAATATCTTTTGCTGCAACGCACCAATTTAAATGGGTTACTCTGATTTGAATCAGTCATTTCAGGACCCTGCCGCTTGCTAGCTTTCTACGCCGACAACTTTGTCTTGCCGCTGCCGGCCGGACACCGCTTTCCCATGCCCAAGTACCAGTTGCTGCGCGAACGGCTGGCGGGTGAACTCACAGGGGTGCGGCTGGCCCAGGCTCCGGCCGCCAGCGATGGCGAACTGGCACTGGTCCACACGCCTGCCTATATAGAGGCCATCGCCCAGGGCACGCTGCCCGCGTCGGCGCAGCGCGAGATCGGTTTTCCCTGGAGCGGGGCGATGGCCGAGCGCGCCAGACGTTCGGCCGGCGCCACCGTGATGGCAGCGCGGATGGCGTTGGGCCTGGGCCCGGGCGCCCGGCCCGAGGGCATTGCGGCCAACCTTGCAGGGGGCACCCACCATGCGTATGCGGGCAAGGGCAGCGGGTTTTGCGTGTTCAACGACGCGGCGGTGGCGGCTCGGCTGATGCAGGCCGAATGGGCGCGGCGGCATCGCCAGACGCGCCGGCCGCTGCAGGTCGCGGTGGTTGACCTGGACGTGCACCAGGGCAATGGCACGGCGAGCATCTTCGCCGGCGACGACAGTGTGTTCACACTGTCGCTGCACGGCGAAAAGAATTTTCCGTTCCGCAAGGAGGCCAGCGACCTGGATGTCGAGTTGCCCGATGGCTGCCTCGACGCGCTTTACCTGCAGGCGCTTGAACACGCGCTGGACGAGCTGGACCGGCGTTTCGCGCCCGGCCTGGTGCTGTTCCTGGCCGGCGCCGACCCGTACGAGGGCGACCGCCTGGGGCGGCTGAGCCTGAGCTTCGACGGCCTGGAGGCGCGCGACCGGCGGGTGTTTGACTGGGCCTGGCAACGGCGCATTCCGCTGGCCTTTTCGATGGCCGGCGGCTATGGCAAGAACATCGACGACACCGTGCAGGTGCAGGTCAACACGTACCGCGTGGCGCTTGAATATTGGCGCCGGTGGCAATCGGTGGGCTGATGCGCTGGCAAAATGGCGTTCCCATGAGCCCAATCCCCCGCCCCCAGCCCGAATACCGCAGCGACTACCGGGCCTTTCGCGCCATCGGCACCCGCTGGTCCGACAACGACCTGTATGGGCATGTGAACAACGTCGTCTATTACAGCTGGTTCGACACCGCCGTCAACGGCCTGCTGATCGAGCGCGGCGCGCTGGACATCCATGCCGGCAGCGTGATTGGCCTGGTGGTCGAGACGCGATGCAATTACTTTTCGCCACTGGCGTTTCCCGAACCGGTGGTGGCCGGCATCCGCGTGGCGCATGCCGGCGGCTCCAGCGTGCGCTACGAGGTGGCGCTGTTTCCGGCCGATGAGCGCCTGCCGTGCGCGGCCCGGGGCCATTTCATCCATGTGTATGTCGACCGCGCCACGCGCCGGCCGGCAAGTTGCTTGCCGCCTGAATTATTGTCTGTCCTGGAGCTGCTGAAATGAACCCAACCGATTCCTCCGTCCACCCTGTCGTTGCGGGCGATTTTGCACCCGACGACGCGCCGAGCAGCGCCTGTCGGCCGCCCGTCAATGCGGTGGACCACGCCATCGAAAGCCGCCAGTCGATGCGCGAATTTTTGCCGGCGCCCGTGCCGCGCGCACTCATCCTGCATTTGCTCGAACTGGCCAGCCGAGCGCCGTCGGGCACCAACACGCAGCCGTGGAAAGCCTATGTGCTCCAGGGCGCCAGCAAGGACAGCCTGGCCGAAAAAGTCTGCCGCGCCCATGACGCGTTGCGCGACAACCCGGCGCTCGCGGCCGAGTACCAGGAGGAGTACGACTATTACCCGGAAAAATGGGTGTCGCCCTATATCGACCGCCGGCGGGAAAACGGCTGGGGGCTGTACGGCCTCTTGGGCATCACCAAGGGCGACAAGGACAAGATGCATGCGCAGCACCAGCGCAACTACCGTTTTTTCGATGCGCCGGTCGGGCTGATGTTCACCCTGGACCGGGTGATGGGCCGGGGCTCGCTGCTGGACTACGGCATGTTCATGCAGAACTTCATGGTCGCGGCGCGCGGCCATGGCCTGCACACCTGCCCGCAGGCGGCCTGGAACGGCTTTGCCAGGATCATCCTGCCGCATATCGGCGCAGGCGACGCTGAAATGCTGGTTTGCGGCATGGCGCTGGGCTATGCCGACGAATCGGCGCTGGTCAACACCTTTCGCACACCGCGCGTGAGCGCGGCCAAGTTCACCCATTGGGTAGAGTGATGGGCCCCACGCTCCCCACTGCATGTGGTTCGCTGCCCCCCGAGGGCGCCGCCCCGCCTGTGGCCTGGGTAGGTTGCCCCCACGGTCGCTCACTGCGTGTAGCTTCCTGCCCCCCGGGGGTGCCGCCCCGCCTGCGGCCCGGCAAAGCCGGTTCCGTGGCTCGAACTGGCAGTCACAGAGGCAGAGCGTCTTTTCGCTTTGGCGTATCAACGAAGGCCCGTAGCGCCGCTGCCGCCGCATGACCTTTTCCGTCGTCCAGTTGCTCGGCGGCCTGTCTTACGCGACCACGCTGTTCCTGATGGCAGCGGGGCTGACGCTGATCTTCGGTGTCACGCGGATTGTCAATTTCGCCCATGGCAGCTTTTTCATGCTGGGGGCGCTGTTCACCGCGCACTGGGTCACGGACTGGTTTCCGGCCTGGGGCGAGAGTTTTCCGCTGTACCTGATTGCTATTCTTTTGGGAGCTGCTTGCGCAGGACTGGCGGGCGCCATTGCCGAATTCTTCTTGTTGCGGCGAATGTCGGGCGCGCCCGAGCTGTACCAGCTTGTCGCGACCTTCGGCCTGAGCCTGGCCATGCATGACGCGATGCAGTGGGGCTTCGGGCCGGACGAGGTGTTTGCACCGCGCTTTCCGGGGCTCAAGGGCTCGGTGCAGATTGGCGACGAATTTTTTCCGGTGTACCAGCTGGCCATGATCGCGCTGGGGCCGCTGGTCTGGCTGGGCTTGCACATGCTGCTGCGCCGTTCGCTGTTTGGCCAGCGCCTTCGCGCCGCCACGCAGGACCGCTCCATGCTGGCGGCGCTGGGCGTCAACCCCAAACCCCTGATGCTGGGCGCGGTGGTGCTGGGCTGCGCCTTGGCCGGGCTGGGCGGCGCACTGCAGTTGCCGCGCGAACCGGCGCATTTGCAGATGGACATGAACGTGATTGTCGAAACCTTTGTCGTTGTCGTGACGGGCGGGCTGGGCAGCATTGGCGGCGCGTTTGTCGCGGCCTTGCTGATCGGGCT
>JBBSRS010000298.1:0-3998 GCA_038242795.1 Burkholderiales bacterium | reverse complement strand
GGCCGGCATCACCGCCAGCGCGCCCGGCGACGCCGCCGAGCGGGTCAGCAACCTGTCGCGCGCCTACCGCGTCAACCTCACGGTGCTGGCGCTGGTGTCGCTGTTCACCGGTGCTTTCCTGGTGTTTTCGGTGCTGTCGCTCAGCGTGGCCAAGCGGGCCCAGCAGTTCGCGCTGCTCGGCGTGCTGGGCCTGACCGGCCGCGAGCGCCTGCAGCTGGTGCTGATCGAGTCGCTGGCGCTGGGCATCGTCGGCAGCCTGGCCGGCATCGCCCTGGGCACCGGGCTGGCAGCGCTGGCATTGCGCCTGCTGGGCGGCGACCTGGGCGGTGGTTATTTTTCCGGCGTCGCGCCAACGCTGCAGTGGAGCAGGGGCGCGGCGCTGAGCTACGGCGCGCTCGGGGTGGCGGCTGCCGGGGTGGGCGGCTGGTGGCCGGCGCGGGCCGCGCAAAAGCTGCCACCGGCGCAGACGCTCAAGGGGCTGGGCCTGGCGCCCGGCGCGGGTGCGAGCCACTGGGTGAGCATTTCCTTGATCGTCGCCAGCGCCCTGCTGGCCATGCTGCCGCCGGTGCTGGGCATTCCGCTGGCCGCTTATGTGTCGGTGGCGCTGCTGCTGGTGGGCGGCATCACCGCCCTGCCCTGGCTGATCACGTTGCTGTATGACCGGCTCAGCCCGTGGGCGCAGCACCGCTTGCTGCCGCTGCTGGCGGTCGAACGGGCGCGCCGGGTGCGCGAGAGCGCAGCGGTGGCGGTCAGCGGCGTGGTCGCGTCGCTCAGCCTGGCGGTGGCGCTGACGGTGATGGTGGCAAGTTTTCGCGGCTCGGTCACAAACTGGCTCGACACGGTGCTGCCGGCCGACCTGTATGTGCGCTCCACGCTGAGCGCCTCGGCCAGCGACACCGCTTATTTTTCGCCTGTGTTTGTCACGTCGCTGGGCAGCCTGCCCGGCGTGGCACGGGTCAGCACGCTGCGCACCGTGCCGCTGTTGTTTGACGTCGACAAGCCCGCCGTCACGCTGATCTCGCGGCCCATCGACAAGCCGGCCAGCGACCTGCCGCTGGTCGGCGCGGCGCTCGCCGTGCCCAGCGGTCAGATCGGCATTTACGTGAGCGAGGCCATGGTGGACCTGTACGGCGCCCGGCCGGGCAGCGTGTTTGCGCCGCTTTCACAGGCTTTTAGTGCCTTTGCGCAAGCAGGACGGGCGCAATCAGCTACTAATTCCATAGCAAACCAGAAGTTCTTCGTCGCTGGCGTGTGGCGCGACTACGCCCGCCAGTTTGGCGCCATCACCCTCGACCAGCGCGATTTCGAGCGCCTGAGCGGCGATGCGCGGGTCAACGACCTGGCGCTGTGGATCGACGGCAGCGTGCCGGATGCCGAGGTCCAGCAGTCGGTTCGCGCGCTGGCCGACCGCCAGTCGGACGGCAGCGGCGCCTTGCTGGAAATGGCCTCGGTCAGCCAGATCCGCACCACATCGTTGAAGATTTTCGACCGCAGCTTTGCCGTGACCTACTGGCTGCAGGGCGTGGCGATTGCGATTGGCCTGTTCGGCGTGGCGGCCAGCTTCAGCGCGCAGGTGCTGGCGCGGCGCAAGGAATTCGGCCTGCTCGCGCATCTGGGCCTGACACGCCGGCAGATCCTGAGCGTGGTGGCCGGCGAAGGCGCGGCCTGGACGGTGATTGGTGCCTTTGCGGGCCTGGCGCTGGGGCTGGCGGTGTCGATGGTGCTGGTGTTTGTGGTCAACCCGCAAAGCTTTCACTGGACCATGGACCTGCAGGTGCCGTGGGGACGGTTGCTATTGCTGTGCGCTGCCGTAGTAGTCGCCGGAACGCTGACCGCCTGGCTGGCCGGGCGCGCGGCGGCCGGCAAGGACGCCGTGCTGGCGGTGAAGGAAGACTGGTGATCCCGAGGTCCTGCAGCCTTGCCGATCCGCATCAGTCCAGCCGGGCGCCGGAAGCCTTGACCGCCCTGGCCCAGCGCGGCGTCTCGGCGGCCAGGAACGCGCCAAATTCTTCGCTGCCCAGAAAGGCCGGATCGGCGCCTTGCGTCACCATGCGGCTCTTGATGTCCGGGTTGTTCATGACTTGGCGGAAGGCTTCGACCAGTTTGACGGTCACCTCCTTGGGCAGTCCGGCAGGCGCCAGGAAGCCATAAAAGCCGACCACCTCAAAATCCTTGAAGCCCGACTCCATCACCGTGGGAACGTCCGGCAAGGCGGGGTTGCGCTCTCGGCTGGTGACGGCCAACGCCCGCACCTTGCCCTGCTTGTGGTAATTGGCGGCCTGTGGAATCGACTCGCCCATGAACTGCACCTGGCCGCCCATCAGGTCGGTGAAGGCCGGTGCGCTGCCGCGGTAAGGAATGTGCACCATGAACAGGCCGGCGGCGTTCTTGAACATTTCGGGCACCAGGTGGCTGATGCCGCCATTGCCCGCCGAGCCGTAGTTGACCTGGCCGGGGCGCGCGCGAGCGTAGTCGACGAATTCCTTGAGGTTACTGACCGGCAGCTTGGGGTTGACCAGCAGGGCCAGCGGCTGCATCGCCGTTCGCGCCACCGGCGTGAAGTCCTTGAGCGTGTTGTAGGGCAGCTTGCTGTAGAGCGCCGGGTTGATGACCATCACGCCGGTGTTGGCCAGCATCAGGGTGTAGCCGTCGGGCGCGGCCTTCATCACCTCCTGCGCGCCCACCGTGCCGCCGGCGCCCGATTTGTAGTCGATGATGATGGGCTGGCCCAGCACCGCCTGCAGGCGCTCGGCCAGCAGCCGGGCATGCTGGTCCAGCGGACCGCCGGCCGGAAAGCCGATGACGACACGAATCGGCTTGTCCGGAAAAGCGGCGCAGGCCAGGGTGCTGGCGGCAACCAGGCATGCGGCCAGGACGGCCTTGGGTGTGAACATGGATGTCTCCTGAAAATGGTTTCCGGGCAAAGCCGAGGCTGAATGATAAGCATGCGGCCACGTTTCACGTTAAGGGAATTTCCCGGGGGTTTGGGCACGCAGCGTTTGCGGGGAAGGCCGTCATCCAGGCGCAATGGGCCGGCCCTTGAGGGCGCGTCGGGCTCGAAATCTCAGCGGTTTGCGCGCCCGGCCCGCCGGTGAACAACCAGCCATGCATACACCGCCAGGTTCACCCCCAGCACCGTGGCGGCCAGGATGAACTGGACTTCACGCGTCAGGCCAGCCGGGTAGACCAGGGGCAACAGATAGTGCTCGACAAAGCCGCCGGCATAACCCGACTGTCCAGCGCTGAGGCGAAAGCTGTTTTCCATGGACGTGAGCGGGCAAAGGCTGCCGGTGAACTCCACATAAAAAGCCCAGGCCACGGCCGGCAGATGCAGCAGCGGCAGCCAGCGCCAGCGCACGGCCAGCAGCCCGCCCAGGACGGCAAACACGATGTAGGCCAGGTGAAGCAGCAGGACGGCATCGGCGGCCAGGCGAAAATGCATCGCGGCTTAACGGCCGGCAGGCAGACGCGTGGTCAGGCAGCGACTCAGAGCTTGGGAAAGCGGATGCGGCTGACCATCAGCGAGCCGGACAGTGCGAACAGCAGCACCAGCGGGTGCAGCGTGAAGCCGCCAAACACCACCTGCCCGAACCACAGCGCGTCCTGCAGCGCGCCTTGCCAGGCGGCGACCAGCATCATCATGACGAGCACCAGCGAGGTGGGAATGGGCGTTCCCTCGAAATACGACACCTTGCCGCCTTCGCCCGTCATCGACTCGGCCGTGACGTTGTAGCGCGCCAGCCGGGACACGCCGCAGGCGACGAAACCGGCCAGGATGATGCGGTCGTAGAGTCCCTGCATGCCGCAGCCGTAGGCGATCACGGCCGGCGCAACGCCAAAGGAAATGATGTCGGCCAGCGAGTCCAGTTCCCGGCCCATGGCCGAGGTTTTTTGGCGCCAGCGGGCAATGCGCCCGTCCAGCACATCGAAAATCATCGCGGCGACCACCAGCCAGCAGGCAAAGTCAACATCCCTGACGTCGTTCATCTGCAGGTAGG
>JBBSRS010000297.1:0-4008 GCA_038242795.1 Burkholderiales bacterium | reverse complement strand
GCCGCATGCCCATGCGTGGGCGCAGCTGGCGTATTGCGCCAGCGGCGTGATGCAGGTCACGGCCGCGCAAACCCGGCCCGGCCACGACCGGGCGGAAGAAATCACCTACATCGTCCCGCCCTCGCGTGCGGTCTGGATTGCACCGGGTGCCCACCACCACATCACGGTGCTGGAAGCGGCCGAGTTGCGCACGCTGTATCTGGACGCCAGTGCCACGCCGGCAGGCTGGCAGGGTTGCCGTGTGCTGGTGGTGTCGCCGTTGCTGCGCGAACTGGTGCATGCGCTTGACGTTGGCGCCACTGCGGCCCGGCTGGACGCACGCGAGCAATGGCTGAGCGCGCTGGTACTCGATGAAATCACCCGGGCCGACACCCAGGCACTGGGCGTGCCGATGCCGCATCCCGACACCGGCGACAAGCGGCTGCGCGCACTGTGCCAGGCGGTGCTGCGCGCGCCGTCCAAACGCGCCACGCTGGCCGGCTGGGCGGCAGACGTGGGCGCCAGCGAACGCACGGTGGCACGGCTGTTTCGCGAGCAGCTCGGACTGGGTTACCAGCAATGGCGCCAGCAGGCCATCCTGGCGCATGCGCTGCCGATGCTGGCGCGCGGCGAGCCGGTAGGCAATGTCGCCGCCGCCAGCGGCTACGCCAGCGAAAGCGCTTTTTCAGCCATGTTCAAGTCCGCCATGGGCCAGCCGCCCAGCCAGTTCCATGACAAGCGTTGAATTTCAGTCCGTTGAGTCGCTCTTTAATTCATGGCTGCCTGCGCCCGTGGACAGTGCGCAAAGTTACGATTTCTTTGGGTTTGTCATTGCGGGCCCGACCCGCAATCCATCTGTGCGCCGTTGACCGTGCGATGAACACCAACCGCTGCCTGACGGCAGCTTGCATGGGGTGCTGCGCCATTGCGAATTTATTCAACCCATCCGTCAAATAATCCGCTTGAGCAGCGCCATGACCTGGTCGAAACGCCGGCCATACGGCGGATAGAACAGGTCGCCGCGCGCCCATTTCGACTGCAGCAACACCGCCTTCTGGTGCGTCAGCCGCAGGAAGCCGGCTTCGCCATGGTAGGCGCCCCAGCCGCTGTCGCCCACCCCGCCGAACGGCAATTGCGGGTGCGCAATGTGCATCAGCGTGTCGTTCACCGTCACGCCGCCGCTCACGGTGCGGGCCAGCACCTCGTGGCGGGCGGACGCGTCGGTGCCAAACCAGTACAGCGCCAGCGGCCGGGGCCGGGCATTGACATAGGCAATCGCCTCGTCCAGCGACGGGTACGCCAGCACCGGCAGGATTGGGCCGAAGATTTCCTCGTTCAGCAGACGCGAACCCGGCGCCGGGTGAAACACCAGTGCCGGCGGCATCTGGCGCGACCCGCTGGCGGCAGCGGCCTGGCCAGCACCGGCGTTGACCACTTGCACCCGCGCACCGGTGTTGCGCGCCTCGTCGAGCAGCGCCTGCAGACGCTGGTGCTGGCGCGGATTGATGATGGCGGCGTAATCGGGGTTGCCTTCGATGCGCGGGAACAGCGTGGCCACGGCACGCTCGAAGGCGCGTCCAAATTCCGCTTCAAGCCCCTCGGGCAGCAGCACGTAATCCGGCGCAATGCAGGTCTGGCCGGCATTGAGCAGCTTGCCGTGGGCAATCTTCAGCGCCGCCTGGTCCAGGTCGCACGACGCGTCGATGATGCATGGCGACTTGCCGCCCAGCTCCAGCGTGGTCGGCGTCAGGTTGGCGGCAGCCGCTGCGGCCACCTTGCGACCGACTGCCGTCGAGCCGGTGAAAAACAGGTGGTCGAACGGCAGGCCGGCAAAGGCCGCCGCCACATCAGCGTCGCCCTGCACCACGCACAACTCGTCAGGCGAAAAGCGCTCGGCGATCAGTTTTGCCAGCAACGCCGAAGTCTGCGGCGTCAGCTCGCTGGGCTTGAGCATCACCCGGTTGCCCGCCGCCAGCGCGGTGATGACCGGGCCAAGCGCCAGTTGCACCGGATAGTTCCACGGCGAAATCACGCCGACCACGCCCAGCGGCTGGCGCAGCAGGAAAGCGCGGGCGGGCTGCAGGTACAGCGGCGTGCACACCCGCACCGGTTTCATCCAGCGCGCGAGGTTTTTCAGCGCGCCGGCCAGCAGGGTGCGCAGCACGAACAGGTCGGCAATCTCGGTCAGCTGCGGCGAGCGAACGCCAAAGTCGGCCTGCACCGCCCCGGCAAGCGCCGGGCCATGCTGGGCCAGCAATGCGCGGATTTTCAGCAGCCGCTCGCGGCGCAGCGCCAGCGGCACGTCGGCCTGGGCACGGCTGGCGCGGTGCTGGGCTTCAAACAGGGAATGCAGGCTGGACGGCGGAGGGCTGAAAATCATTTGCCCATGATAGGGGCGGCCCGCTTTGTACATTAGAGGCCCGGCGCCAGCGCCAAACCCTGCTCGGCGCTTCTTCAAGGACTTCTCCTAATGCACACCTCCCCCACTTTCACCTCCACCTCCTCCTCTTCGCCGTTCCGCGTTTGGCGCCACTGGCGGCGCGCTGCCCTGGCCGCCGCGCTGATCCTCAGCGGCTGCGGCCTGTCCAGCGCCGAGGAAGTCGGCGCGGTCGATACCGTTTTCAAGTTCATAGGCCCGGACCACAAGATCGTCGTCGATGCCTACGACGACCCGAAGGTCAGCGGCGTGACCTGCTATGTGTCGCGCGCCAAGACCGGCGGCATCAAGGGCGCCTTCGGCCTGGCCGAGGACAAGTCCGATGCGTCGATTGCCTGCCGCCAGACCGGCGTCATCGGCTTTCCCACCGGCAAGCCCTTTGACAAGCAGGAAGAAATGTTCAGCGAGCGTATTTCACTGGTCTTCAAGCGGCTGCGCGTGGTGCGCATGGTGGACCCCAAGCGCAACACGCTGGTGTACCTGAGCTATTCGGACCGGCTGATCGAGGGGTCGCCGCAAAACAGCGTGACCGCCGTTCCGGTGCCGGCCGCGACACCGATTCCGGTGAAGTAGCCAAACAAGCCGGTGGCCTACACGGCGGGGCGCAGCAGGACAAAGAAACCAGCGCGATTTTGCGCTAAGGTGCTGGCTGGCCCGTCATGGGTCACATCTTCACTGGGAAGGCCTTCATGGAATTCAAGGATTACTACACCGTCATGGGTTTGGCACGCGATGCCTTGCCCGACGACATCAAGCGTGCCTACCGCAAGCTGTCGCGCAAATACCATCCCGATGTCAGCAAGGAAAAAGACGCAGAGGCGCGCTTCAAGCAGTTGGGTGAAGCCTATGAAGTGCTGAAAGACCCGGAAAAACGCACCGCCTACGACCAGTTGGGCCAGCACTGGAAGGAAGGCCAGGACTTTCGTCCGCCGCCCGGCTGGAATGCCGGCGCCGAGCATGCCGGCCGCAGTGCACCGCGCGGTTTTCCGGAGGGCGATGGCGGCGGCGACTACAGCGACTTTTTCGAGTCGCTGTTCCGCCAGGGGTTTGCCACCGACGGCAATACCGGCAATGCCCGTGCAGGCGCCGGCGGCCAGCGCGCGCGTTACAGCGCTCCCGGCGAAGACCGCCATGCCAAGATCCTCATCGACCTGGAAGACGCCTACAGCGGCGTCACCCGCACCATCAGCCTGCGCATTCCCGAGATGGACGACCAGGGCCATGTCATCCCGCGTGAGCACCAGATCAGTTTCAGCGTGCCCAAGGGCATTCGCGCCGGACAGCACATCCGCCTGGCCGGCCAGGGCGCTCCCGGCATGGGCGGCGGCAGTGCGGGCGATCTGTACCTGGACGTGGAATTCAACCCGCACCCGCTGTACCGGGTCGAGTTGCGCGATGTTTACCTGGACCTCCCCGTGGCACCGTGGGAAGCCGCGCTGGGCGCCAACGTGGAAGCCCCCACGCCTGCCGGGCGCGTCGAGGTCACGGTGCCGCCCGGCTCGGCGGCCGGACGCAAGCTGCGCGTCAAGGGGCGCCGGTTGCCGGGCAGCACGACCGGCGATTTGTACTGCGTGGTGCAAATGTCCGGGCCG
>JBBSRS010000296.1:0-4013 GCA_038242795.1 Burkholderiales bacterium | reverse complement strand
GCTTTTCTTGAGAAACGGCCAGCGGCTTTCAGGGGCGAGTAGCCGGACGCAAGCTGAAGGGTGCCTTTGTTTTGGCTGTCAAGCAAATTTTCAGCATCAAAAAGGCATCTTCCGCTCGTCTGGCATGCACAAGCAGCTATTGATTCACTAGCAAAGAGGATGCGGGAAGCCGCGCATGCCGGGATGGAAAGTCAGACGACTTTGCCGCTGGGGTCCAGCCATTCATTGACCCGCGCCTCGTTCCTGACGCCCAGCCGCCAAGTCGTGATTGCAGGCGGCAGGGTCAGCTCAAGCCGCAGCAAACGCTTGTCGCGCGCCACCAGCGCCATGACTTTCGTGGCATTGCCGGCATACAGCAGCAGGTCATCGAGCTTGCCCAGGCGCCAGCCCGCGTCGGGTCGCTGGGCCGTTTTGGCTGAAACCGGCTTGGCGATCAACTCCAGACCCAGCCCTTCATCGCCTGCCGAAAAACCGGCCTGTTCGGCCGCGCCACCGCGCAGCACGGTCTTGACCTGGACGCTGTGGTTTTCAGCGACGCGCAGGCCCAGCCGCTGCGCCAGTTGCGCCGGTTCCTCCAGCACCGCCACGCCATGCGGCTCCAGCAGGATTTTCAGCGGCAACTCGTCCCGGCCATGCACCCAGGCAGCCAGTTCGGGCGCAAAGGAGCGCAGGCCCAGCGTTTCCAGCACGCTGGCCACGTCCAGCTCGCACATCGGCCCCGCCTTGCAATGCTTCCACAGCGCGCGCATCACGTCGTCGAGGGTTTTTTCATGCGTCGTGCGGCCTTCGCTGCGCAATGTCAGGTCCAGGCACAGGGCGACCAGCGCGCCCTTGGTGTAGTAGCTGATCGTTGCGTTCGGCGTGTTCTCGTCGGGCCGGTAGTACTTGACCCAGGCGTCAAAACTCGCCTCGGCCACCGACTGCACCCGCCGGCCGGGCGCCTGCGCCACCTGGTTGACGGTGGTGGTCAGTCGCTTTAAATAGCCGGCGTTGTCCAGCAGCCCGGCGCGGCGCAGCAGCAGATCGTCGTAATAGCTGGTGAAGCCTTCAAAAAACCACAGCAGTTCGGTGTAGTTTTCCTGCCCATAGCGGTAGTGTTCAAACTCGGCCGGGCGCAGGCGCTTGACGTTCCAGGTGTGGAAATACTCGTGGCTGATGAGGCCGCACAGCGTGGCGTAACCGTCGGAGGTCTTGGCGTCGCCCTGGCGCGGCAGGTCTTTGCGGTTGCAGATCAGGGCTGTGGAATTGCGGTGCTCCAGCCCGCCGTAGCCGTCATCGACCACGTTCAGCATGAACAGGTAATTTTGATGCAGCGGTTTGCGGTTGCCGTGCCAGAAGCGGATTTCGGCCTCGCAGATTTTTTGCGTGTCGGCCAGCAGCCGCGCGCCGTCGAAGCTGTCCGCCGCACCGGCCACGACAAAACGGTGCGGCACGGCGCGCGCGGTGAAACTGCCGCTCCAGAACGCGCCCATTTCGACCGGGCTGTCGACCAGCTCGTCGTAGTCGGCCGCCTGGTAGCGGCCAAAGCCCCGGCTGTCGATGCTTTGCGGGTCCAAGCCGGTGGCCACCGACCAGCCGTCCAGGGCCTTGGCGGCAGGAATTTCCAGCACGTGCGGCAGAGCTTCCTGCCCTTCGACCTTCAGGCAGACGCTGGTGCCGTTGAAAAAGCCCCGGCTGGCATCCAGCCAGGCGGTGCGCACCGAGTTGTCGTGCGCATACACCTGGTAGCGCAGCACCAGCGCGCTGTCCGGCGCGCAGGCAATCTGCCAGTTGCATTTGTCCAGTTGTTCGACGGCCAGCGGCTGTGGGTTGCGGCTTCCCTGGTACGCCTGCAGGCCCTGCAGGTTTTTGGAAAACTCGCGCACCAGGTAGCTGCCCGGAATCCACACCGGCAGCGACACGCGCTGCAGCGCGGCGGGCCTGGCGACCGTCAGCGTGACCTGAAACAGGTGGGCGTGCAGGTCGCCAACCTCGACGCGGTAATGAAGCGCGGGCAAGGTGGGAGCCGGTTTGCTGGAGTTTTTGGACTTCGGGGTTTGCGGGGTGGGGGAGGGGTTGGGCGTGGAGGCGGGCATAGGCCTGCAAGGATAAGCCAACTCGCACCGCGCCCCGGTGCGTCAGGTGTACGACTGCGTCTGGATCACGCTGCGCAGCAGCTCTTCCAGGCCATCCCACACAATCTGCACGCCCAGGCACAGCAAAATGAAAGCCGAGAGGCGCAGAAAGATCACCGAGCCCGCATCGCCCAGCGGCTTGAGCAGGCGCTGCGCGTACTTGAGCGCCAGGTACAGCACGATGCCGATGACAAACAGCGCCAGCACGCCGCCGCCCATGCGCGCCAGCGACAGCGTCAGCTTCTGGTCGTGCAACGACACGCCCACGGTGATGGCGGCGGCAATCGAGCCCGGGCCGCAGCTGATGGGAAAGGTCAGCGGGTAAAACGCCTGGCGCCGCGCATGCTCGACCGTGAACGACTCGGCCAGTTCGGTGCGCCGGTCGTCGCCGGCATGGCTGGCGTTGAGCAAGCGCCAGGCATTGGCGGCCACGATCAGGCCGCCGCCCACGCGCACGATCGGCAGCGAGATGCCAAACAGGTCGAGCACATAGGAGCCCACCAGCATCGAGCCGGCCATCAGCGCAAACATGTTGCGCGCGATGCGCCGGGCCAGCAGCGCGCGGGTGCTGATCGAGGCGCCTTCGGTCAGCCCCAGGAAGATCGGCGCCGTGGCCGCCGGGTTCAGGATGGGCAGCAGCGCGGCCAGCACGAACAGAAAGCTTTTGCCGAACAGAATCAGTAACTCGATGACCACGTGCAGCTTTCGTCGCCAGACCCTGCCAGGGCCGTGTTGATCGTGACGATCTGGCAGGCTGATTTGCTATGAGAATAAGAGCTATTTGCGCCCGTGGGACGAGCGCTGCAGCCACTATTTGTTTATAAAAGCCAGAATAAGCATCCAGCCCGGGTTTTATTTGCCGGCAGCGCTGACGAGTTGCTTTTCGATCTCTTGCGCGCTGATGGCGCCTGGCACGCGCGTGCCATTGGCAAAAAACACTGTCGGTGTGCCGGTGATCTTGTATTTTTTGCTGAAGGCCAGGTTGCGTTCCAGTGCGGATGTGTCGCAGCTGGCCTTGGCGGCGGCCTGGTCGCGCACCATCCAGTCGAGCCAGGCTTTGTTCTTGTCCTTGGCGCACCAGATGTTTTTCGACTTTTCCACCGAGTCCGCGCTGAGGATGGGAATCAGGAAGGTGTGGATCGTCACATCGTCGACCTTTTGCAGGTCGCGCTCGAAACGCTTGCAGTAGCCGCAGTTGGGGTCTTCAAACACGGCGAGCTTGCGCTTGCCATTGCCGCGCACCTGGGTGAAGGCGTCTTTCAGGGGCAGGGCCTCAAAGTCGATGGCGCTGAGTTTCTCGGCGCGCTCCTCGGTCAGGTTGCGCTTGGCCCGGGTGTCGATCAGGTTGCCCTGGATCAGGAAGTTGCCTTCGGCATCGGTGTAGAAAATATCGGTTTCGTTGATGCGGATTTCATACAGGCCGTTCATTGGCGTCTTGCTGACTTCGTCGATTTTCGACAACGCCGGCAGCCTTTCGGCCAGGTTCTTGCGAATCACGGCTTCCTGCGCCAGCGCAGAGCCCAGGGTGCAGGCCAGCAGGCCGGCAAGTCCTGCCAGCCTGAAGGCGGCAGTCAGTCGAGGGTGTTTCATGGGGTTCCTGTTGTTCAACGAATTCTTGAGAAGGGTCACAGGCCGGCGGCCTGACGCGTGACCCAGCGCTTGAGCAGGCTGCTGCGCGCAAAGCCTTTCATGCCCCAGTTGCGCAGCGCCTGCCAGCGGTCATCGGGCTGCGAGAACAGGCCATGCAGTCCATCGGTCACCGCGCCCATGGCGGCCACATCGGCCTTGCGCGCCCGCTCGTAGCGGCGCAACAATTTTTCATCGCCCAGGGCACGCCAGTATTCGCGCTGCGCCAGCACGTCCGCCAGGCAGGCGGCATCGGCCAGCCCCAGGTTGAGC
>JBBSRS010000295.1:0-4025 GCA_038242795.1 Burkholderiales bacterium | reverse complement strand
GCCGACTCGCTGACCAGCTGGTTTTTGCCGGGCGTGGCGCCGGCGCTGCAACAGCACGGCCTGCTGCTCAACGTGGTGGTCGATGACCAGGACCACACGCATGACGCGCTGAAAAGCGGTGATGTCACTGGCTGCGTCACCACCCTGGCGCAGGCCATGCGCGGCTGCGTCGCCGAGCCGCTGGGCACCATGCGCTACCGCTGCGTGGCCGCGCCGGCGCTGGTGGCCGAATGGGGCAGCGCGTTGCCGCACCGCATGCTGCGCAGTCCGGCGGTGATCTTCAACCGCAAGGATGCGCTGCAGGACGCCTGGCTGGCGCAGCATTTCAATTTGCAGGGGGCGCTTTACCCGCGCCACTTCGTGCCGGCGGTCGATGCTTTCGAGCTGGCGCTGGAACTGGGCCTGGGCTGGGGCATGGTGCCCGACCTGCTGCTGCAGGCACGCAACGGGCGGGCACCGCTGCAGGAAGTCGTGGCCGGGCGGCCGGTCGATGTGGTGCTGTACTGGCAGCACTGGACGCGCGAACCGCTGGCCGCCGAGCGCCTGACGCAGGCCATCAAGCGTGCCGCGCGGGAGCGGCTGCTGCAAGACTGAAGTGGCCGGCGGGCGACTTCAGCGGCTGTATTTCATACCAAAAACGGCTCTTGCGCTTGACCGCCCTGCCTTTGCAGCTATGTTTTTGATCGCTGCAAGCGGTCAAGGCCTGTTCAGCTGCTCAGGCATGTCTTCATGAAGGCCTTGCGTTCGTCGCCGGTTTTGCCCTTGGCGTCGGCATTGCATGTTTTCATCTTGTTTTGCTGGGCAGGCGCGGCGGCGGTCACTTCTTTTTTGGCGCTCAGGCATTCCTTCATGAAGGCTTTTCGCTCGTCGCCCTTCTTGCCGGCGGCGTCCTTGTTGCAGGTCGTCATCTTGCTTTGCTGGGCGGTCTTGGCCGGCGAGACAACGGCGGGGGATGCGGTTGAAACCGGTGGTGTCGTAGCGGCCATTTTGGCGGGCGCGGCTGGCGCGACCGGCGCAGGTGCGACCTTTGCCGGTGCCGCCGGGGCCGCCGCCGGGGCGCTCTGGGCCTGGGCTCCGGCCGACAGGCCCATCGTCAGTGCAAATGCAAGTGCGCTCAGTGACAGCAATTTTTTCATGGTGGCTCCGATAAGGTAGGTTGAAGGTGATTTCTGGTTGGAAATCCAGACCATAACGCGCCGCGCACCCGGTTCGATGACCGGGCAGCAGCCAGAACCGCCCACCCGGACGGTTGGCACGGGCTTGACCGTAAAATCCGGCCATGCTTTCGATTAAAAAAGACCTGCTCTCCGACCTGGCCTGCGCGCTGGAACAACTCTCTCCCGGTGCCGGCGACAAAGCCGCTTTCGAGTCGCCCAAGGTCGCCGCCCATGGCGACTTTGCCTGCACCGCTGCCATGCAACTGGCCAAGCCGCTGAAACAAAACCCGCGCCAGATGGCCGAAGCCCTGCGCGCCAAATTGCTGACGTCGCCGCATTTTGAACGCTGGGTCGAGGCGATTGAAATCGCCGGCCCCGGCTTCATCAACATCCGCCTCAAGCCCGCCGCCAAGCAGCAAACCGTTCGCGAGGTGCTCGCCGCCGGCAGCACGTATGGCACGCAGACCACGCGACATGACCGCAAAATGATCGTCGAGTTCGTCTCGGCCAACCCGACCGGTCCGCTGCATGTCGGCCATGGCCGCCAGGCGGCGCTGGGCGATGCGATCTGCAACCTCCACGCCACGCAGGGCGCCGATGTCTGGCGCGAGTTTTATTACAACGACGCCGGCGTGCAGATCCAGACCCTGGCCAACAGCACGCAGGCGCGCGCCAAGGGGCTCAAGCCCGGCGATCCACAGTGGCCCGAGTCGGCCTACAACGGCGACTACATCGACGACATTGCGCAGGACTTCATGGCCGGCAAGACCGTCAGCGCCGACGACCGCGAATTCACCGCGTCGGGCAACGTGGACGACCTTGACGCGATTCGCCAGTTCGCCGTGGCCTACCTGCGCCACGAGCAGGACCTGGACCTGAAGGCTTTTTCGGTCAGGTTCAACAACTATTACCTTGAATCGAGTCTTTACACCGAAGGGCGGGTCGAGTCGACCGTGGCACGCCTCAAGGACGCCGGCAAGACCTACGAGCAGGACGGCGCGCTCTGGCTCAAGTCCACCGACTATGGCGATGACAAAGACCGGGTCATGAAAAAGACCGATGGCACGTTCACCTACTTCGTGCCCGACGTGGCCTACCACCTGGCCAAGTGGGAGCGCGGTTACACCCGGGCGGTCAACATCCAGGGCATGGACCACCACGGCACCATCGCCCGGGTGCGCGCCGGCCTGCAGGCGGTGGGCGCGGGCGTGCCAAGCGGCTACCCCGACTATGTGCTGCACACCATGGTGCGTGTCGTGCGCCACGGCGAGGAGGTGAAGATTTCCAAGCGCGCCGGCAGCTACGTCACGCTGCGCGACCTGATCGAGTGGACCAGCGCCGACGCGGTGCGCTTCTTCTTGCTCAGCCGCAAGCCGGACACCGAATACGTTTTCGACATCGACCTGGCCCTGGCCAAGAACAACGAAAACCCGGTGTACTACGTGCAGTACGCCCATGCGCGCATCTGCTCGGTGCTCACGGCATGGGGTGGCGACGAGGCCAGCCTGGCACAGGTCGACCTGTCGCCCCTGACCAGCCCGCAAGCCCAGGCGCTGATGCTGCTGCTGGCCAAATACCCCGACATGCTCAGCCATGCCGCCGACGGCTTTGCGCCGCACGACGTGGCCTTCTACCTGCGCGAACTGGCCGCCTGCTACCACAGCTACTACGACGCCGAGCGGATTCTGGTCGACGACGAAGCCGTCAAGCTGGCCCGCCTGGCGCTGGTCGCGGCCACCGCGCAGGTGTTGCACAATGGCCTCGCGGTGCTGGGCGTCAGTGCCCCGCGCAAGATGTAATCGCCTTGAAAACTTCACTTCTTAAAAAGCATCCAAGTCATATGCAAGTTACGGTCAAGTCGTGGGAATACGGTATGAAAAAGCAACGCGGTGGAACCCTGCTGGGTCTGGTGATTGGCGGACTGGTGGGCCTGGGCATTGCGCTGACGGTGGCGGTGTACGTCACCAAGGTGCCGGTGCCCTTCATGAACAAGAGCCCGTCGTACACGCCGGACAGCGACGCCGCCGAAGCCCGCAAGAACAAGGACTGGAACCCCAACGCGCCACTGGCCGGGAAGAACCCTGCCCGCGCGGCGCCGTCGGCATCGGGCGACCTGAGCCTGCCGGCGGAGCCGCCCACCGCCGCCAGCGTGCCGGACCCGGTGCTGGCGCCCGACGACCCCAAAAAGCCAGAACGCGCCGCGAAACCGCCGAAAACCGCCACGGCGCCGGCCACACCATCGACGCCGCCAGCACCGGCGCCTGCCTCCACGGCCATGGCCAAGCCGGCAAAGCCTGCGTCCGCCGACCCGCTGGGCGACCTGGCCAAGGCCCGTTCCGAAAGCCCGGCGTTCAGTGGCGGTGCGTCCGATCCTTTCAACTACTTCATCCAGGCCGGCGCCTACCGCACCCCGGAAGACGCCGAACAGCAGCGCGCCCGGCTGTTGCTGCTCGGCATGCAGGCCAAGGTCACCGAGCGTGAACAGGCCGGCCGCACCGTGTACCGGGTGCGCGTCGGTCCGTTCGACAAAAAAGACGATGCCGACCGCATCAAGGACCGGCTGGACAACAGCTCGATCGAAACGGCACTGGTCCGGGTGCAGCGTTAGGCCCTGAATCCGGCGCCGGCTGAACTTTTCGGGCCTGCCGTGTCCAACACGCTGTCCATATTGACATCAGGAGAAAAATCAATGCAACGTCGCGCGTTTTCAATTTCAGCCGTCACGCTGGCTGCGGCCACGGGCGTTTCCGTCCTGCCCACGCTGGTGCAAGCCCAGGCCAGGGCCTTTCAAAGCGGCTCGGACTACCTCACGCTGGACAAGCCAGCCCCGACGGAGGCGCCCGCCGGCAAGGTCGAGGTGGTCGAATT
>JBBSRS010000294.1:0-4027 GCA_038242795.1 Burkholderiales bacterium | reverse complement strand
TGCGGGACAGCACCATGGCGCGTGGCACGACACCTTCGCGGTGCGACAGGCGCAAGGTGACGCGCTCCGGTGCAATCGGATGTCGAGGCAAGGCCTGGTTGATGAGTACGACGCTGCTCGTCAGCGATGTGTCGGCTCCGGTGCCGACCCACACGGCCACGGTCGGGTGTTCGCCCGACACCTCGGCTTGCCGGTCTCCCAGAGCCCGGAGCATCTGCATCGCACGATAGATGGGCTTGGGCACGCCGTACAGATTCATCATGCCGAAGCCGCCGTGAAAGGGCGCGCTCGGAAAATAATTTTCTTCAAAGATATCCGAGAAGGTCCAATAGCTGTAGCCATCAACGACGTCGTCGACGCTCATCACGATGCGTACCGCAAACGCGGCGGCAAACGAGCTGTCATGGAACGGGTCGCGTGGATTCGAACTGATGCTCCATTCGGTGTAGTACAGAGGCAGTTTGCCGGCAACGGCCCTCGCCTCGACAGCGCGGGTGCGCATGACATCGGGTGGCGAGTGTTCGAGCTGGGTGATGGTGTCGCTGTCAATGGCACCGAACGGATCGGTCGGGTAGTAGTGCGTGCTGATGAAGTCAAGCGGCTGTTTGGCCCCCGAACAAAAGGCGCTGAAGTCGTCCAGCCAGGCATTGCCGGCGCTGGCAGGCCCGCCAACCTGCAGGCGCGCATCGACATGCTTGATCGCCTGAGCTGTGGCACGGTAGAGCTCGAAATAGCCCGCCTGGTCACCGGTCCAGAAGGCTTTCAGGTTCGGCTCGTTCCAGCATTCGAGCGGCCACGACGAAACTTCGTCAATGCCGTAGCGGGCCACCCAGTGCGACACCAGCCGGCCCACCAGCTCGCCCCATGCGCCCATGTCCCTGGGTGGCGTGATATTGCCCTGGTAGTGAAATACCACGTCATTTCCGGACGACAGCATGCGGGGCATGAACGACAACTCCACCACCGGCTTCATGCCGATCGACAGCAGAAAGTCAAAAATGCGGTCTGTGTTGAAAAACGAATACAGCGGCTTTTCGTTCTGGCAGATCAGGGTGCCCATGTCGTCATCCAGGATGCCGTGAAAGCGCACGTACCTGAAACCCAGGTCATGCCTTGCCTGCGCCAGCTGCGCTTGCCAGTCGGCGCGCAGCGCGAGCGTGGCGTGGCCGCTGCCAATGCACCACTGCCAGGGTTGACGAAGCGCTTGCGGGGCGGCACAAAGGTCAGCGCAAAAAAGCGTATCAGGCACGGAGGTGGTCATGGGGCAATGCGCACAAAAAGGAGGGTCTGACGAAAAGTGGCACCGGCAAAAGCGCCAATGAAATGATCTGTCCTGCAGTTATCGATTTTTTTTCCGGCTGAGTCAATAGGGGCTGCGGATGCTGCAAAGCGCCAGGCGAAAAATTCTTGTGCCTGCATTTCATTGCACCCTCCGGAATCCCGGCCAGCGATGCCACCATTGACGGATGGGGACCAGACCGGTCATGCGATGGACGGTGAAAACAGAAAAGCCAGCGCCAGCAGTAAATACACCCCGAGGAGAAGGACACCTTCGAACCAGGTGGTTTCTCCGTCGCGAGCGATGTTGTTGACGACGAGGACCGCGCTGGCGATGGCAAACAACGCCAGCGGGTTGTCAAAGACCAGATTCATGGGTTTGTTCATGAACCACGAGCCGATGACCAGCAAAGGGGCCACGACAAGCGCAACCTGAATCGCCGAGCCGACGCAAATGTTGAGCGCAAGCCCCATCTTTCCCTGGCGTGCAAACCAGGACGCCGCGAAAAGATCCGAGGCCGTGCCAATGACGGCCAGCAAGATCACGCCGACGAAAACGGGCGACAGGCCCAGAACCTTTGAAGTGTCCTCAAGCGCTCCGGACACCAGTTCCGCTTCCATGGCGATGAAAACCGTTGCCATGACCAGCACGCCAACAGCCACCATCACCGTCCATTCAGCCGCCTTGCCCGGTTCCTTGCCTGTTGCGTTGTCACTGCGGACTTCCTCCTCGGGCGAGAAAACGTTGCGGTGCGTGACGAGCGTGTAGACCAGGTTGGCCGCGTACAGCAGGATCAACACCACCGATACGCCCAGGCTCAGGTGCTCGTCGCTGACAGCCTGGTTCGCGCCAGGCGCAAGGTGGCGGCTGGCAACATCGAACACCGCCGGCAGCAACAGCGCAATCACGGCCAACACCAACAAACTGGACAGTTGGCCGGCCTGGTTGCGGTTGAACAACAGCCGAGGACGGCCAATGCTGCCGACAACGATGGCCAGACCCAATCCGAGCAGGCCGGTTCCGATGATGGAGCCGGCAATCTGGGCGCGAACCACTTCCGGTTTGCCGCTGGCCAGCACGAAGAAAGCCAGGACGATTTCCGCGATGCTGCCAAAGCTGACATTGAGAAGCCCGCCAATGGCGGCGTTGGTTTTCGCGGCGAGTTGCTCTGTCGCCCGGCGTGCCCAGTCAGCCAACACGCCAATTCCCACGGCGCCGGCAAGGAAAGTCCACACAGGGCTGTTCGTTGAAAGATAGTGAAGCGCTGGCGCCAAAGGCACGAGCAACAAAAGCCCCAGCGGCAAGGCGTGTGCGCGTAAATTCATGGGGAGGCAGGGTGCTGCCAGCGGGCAGCCTTGGCGCCGGGATTGGCGCTGCGTGTGTGCCGGTTGTTTTCCATCATGTTGCCTAGTGTGTTGCAAGCAATTCGCTCGCGACAAGGTGGGCGTCAGGGCCTACAACTGATTCAGCAATGGCTTATGTCGGGCCAGCGCTTTGATTCTTACGCTGCAATGGTGATGTCTCGCAGCGCAACAATATCCCCCGCAAAACCCACCTTCACACGCAGCCAGTGGGATGCAAACCAGGATCGCACCCACACGATGCACGGTCAACATCACAATGTTTGCCTTGACGAGTCCATCGCGTTAAACAGCGCCATGAGTGTTTTCATTTTTCTGGCCGGTTTGCTGCTGGGCGCGGCAGGTGCCTCACCCCCTATGGGCAACTGGCGCTTTGGCCTGAACCCCTCGATGGCTTCGTCGGAGCTGGCTGGCCGGCCCGTCATTGCGGACGGCCCTGGCAGACCGGTGACTTGCACCGGCCACGACGACTGCGAAAACCTGCCAGTCTTCGATGGGGCTCACCGTCCTTCCCCTACGAAAGCGGGGACCCCTGCCGTGGCTCGCACTTGGATGACAGGATGAACCGTGGCTGACGCGCAATTGCTTCTCAAGGGCCAGCCGGCGCTGGTGACAGGCGCCAACTCGGGGATTGGCCGCGCCATCGCGCTGGCACTGGCCCGGGCTGGCGCCGATGTCGCCGTCAATTACGTCACCGATCCGGACGCTGCCGAAGCGGTGGTTGCCGAGATCCGCCAAGGTGGCTGCCGCGCGTTGGCGATCAAGGCTGACGTCAGCCGGGAAGACGAAGTCGAGGCCATGTTTGAACAGGCCATCGCCGAGTTCGGGACGCTGCACATCACCGTGTGCAACGCCGGCCTGCAGCGCGATGCACCGTTTCATCAGATGACGCTTGAACAATGGAACACCGTCATCGGCGTGAACCTCACGGGCCAGTTCCTGTGCGCGCGCGCTGCCGTGCGCGAGTACCTGCGGCGCGGCGTGGTCGCTGGCGTGTCGGCGGCGGCTGGCAAGGTCATCCACATGAGCTCGGTGCACGAGATGATTCCATGGGCGGGCCATGCCAACTACGCGGCTTCCAAGGGCGGCGTGATGATGCTGATGAAAAGCCTGGCGCAAGAAGTGGCGCCGGCGCGCATCCGTGTGAATGCCATTGCGCCGGGCGCCATTCGCACGCCGATCAACACCGCTGCCTGGGAAACGCCCGAGGCCTATGCCGAACTGATGAAGCTGGTGCCCTACCAGCGCATCGGTGAACCCGATGACGTGGCACGCGCTGCGGTCTGGCTGGCCAGCGATGCGTCCGACTATGTGACCGGCACTTCGCTGTTTGTCGATGGCGGCATGACGCTGTTTCCGGGGTTTTCCAGTGGCGGCTGATCACTAC
>JBBSRS010000293.1:0-4032 GCA_038242795.1 Burkholderiales bacterium | reverse complement strand
CGCCGACATGGCCGACCAGAAAGTAGGGAATGCCGGTGGCGTCGGCTTCGGCCACCGATTCGAGCAGGCAGTCGGCCAGGCGCGAAATCGGCACGCAGGTGTCGGTCGAAATCGCCCGGCAGCCGGGTTTGCTCTGGATGGCGGCAAAGTAGGCGTTGTGCCGCGCGGTCCACAGCCGCGTGCGCTCTTCGGGCGTGCTGGCCCATTCAAAGGCGTTGCCGCCCTGGCCGCTGGCCAGTTCCTGCACCAGTTCGGCCTGCTCTTTCACGCTGTTCGGCGTGCCGTGGAACTCCATCAGCAGCATGGCTTCCTCGCGCAGGCCGAGCTTGCTGTGGGCGTTCACCATGCGCACCGTGTTGGCGTCGATCAGCTCGACGCGCGCAATCGGCACGCCCAGCTGGATGATCTCGATGGTGGTGCGCACCGCCGCCTCAATGCTCGGAAACGAGCAGATCGCCGCTGAAATGGCCTCGGGCAGCGGGTACAGCCTGACGGTGACTTCGGTGATCACGCCCAGCGTGCCTTCGCTGCCGACCATCAGGCGCGTCAGGTCGTAGCCGGCGGAGGACTTCTTGGCGCGCGTGCCGGTGCGGATGACGCGGCCGTCGGCGGTCACGACTTCGAGCGCCAGCACGTTCTCGCGCATGGTGCCGTAGCGCACGGCGTTGGTGCCGCTGGCGCGCGTCGCGCTCATGCCGCCCAGTGTCGCGTCGGCGCCGGGGTCGATGGGGAAAAACAGCCCGGTGCTCTTGATTTCCTCGTTCAGCTGCTTGCGCGTCACGCCCGGCTGCACGGTGACCGTCAGGTCTTCGGCATGGATGGCCAGCACCCGGTTCATGCGGCCCACGTCGATGCTGATGCCGCCCTGCACGGCCAGCAGGTGGCCTTCGAGCGAGGTGCCGACGCCAAACGGAATCACCGGCACGCTGTACTGGCTGGCCAGCGTCACTGCGTCGGCCACGTCCTGCGTGCTTTCGGCAAACACCACGGCAGCCGGCGGCTGCGAGGTGAACGACGACTCGTCGCGGCCGTGCTGTTCGCGCACCACCAGGGCGGTCGAGCAGCGTTCGGCAAAGCGGGTTTTCAGCGCGACGATCAGGGCTTGCGGCGTCTCGCGCTGCAGGATTTCGGGAAGCAGATGATGGGGCAGGGGTGCGTTCATGGGTGTCTCCTGAGGGGTAAACCGGAGTTTACGGCCTGTCGGAGGTTCTTGTGCTTTCCCCGCTGGCCGCGCGCCGGGCAGAAAAGGCCAGAAACGGCCAAGGCCATTGCCGGCTTGGCCGGGCAGAAGCTTGCTAAGCTTGCCGGCTGCCCATCAACGTTTTCAACCCACTGCGCCTTGCGCGCACTTCACTCCCATGGCCAACAGACTTTCACAAATTGCCACCCGCACCGGCGACAACGGCACCACCGGACTGGGCGACAACACCCGCGTTTCCAAGGACAGCCGGCGGGTTCACGCCATGGGCGATGTCGATGAGCTGAACTCGAACATCGGCGTGCTGCTGTGCGAAGACATGCCCGCCGACGTGCGCGACGTGCTGGTCGAGGTGCAGCACCAGCTGTTCAACCTGGGCGGCGAGCTGTCGATTCCGGGATTCGAGCTGCTCAAGCCGGAAGCATTGCTGCAGCTGGATGAGGCGCTGGAAACCTACAACGCCCAGTTGCCGCGCCTGGCGGAATTCATTCTGCCCGCCGGCAGCCGCGCCGCGTCGCTGGCCCATGTGTGCCGCACCGTCGCCCGCCGCGCCGAGCGCGGCGTGGTCGCCCTGGGCCAGCAGGACGCGCTCAAAGACACGCCGCGCCAGTACCTCAACCGCCTGAGCGACCTGATGTTCGTGCTGTCCCGCGTGCTCAACCGCATGAACGGCGGCGACGATGTGTACTGGAAAAGCGAACGCATGGCGCGCATGGCGGAAGACGATGCGGCAGAGGCGCCGACCGCGTCTTGACCCAGGCCGCCGTTGCGTTTGATTGCTATTGAAAAAATAGCTGGCAGCGCATGACGGGCATGCGCTATAGGTCAAAACTGCTTGAAAACTGGTAGCTGGTCAGCATCCTTGATGCGCTTTGTATTTTTGTCATTGCGGACTTGATCCGCAATCCATGGCCCCGCTGGGAGGAGGCATGGATCCCGGGTCGAGCCCGGGATGACAGAGAAAAGATGACAGAGGGGTGGGATGACAAAGGGGCGGGATGACACACAGGTCGTATGACATTCCCTTCCTCTTTCATTGGGCGTTCACCTGAAGAGCGGCCCGGGTGAGTCACAAAAGCCCGTAGCCAAGACCAGCGCCAGCCGCTCGGCGCCATCACACCATATGCAGCGGCTCCTGCAGCGCGCCGACCGGCAGCATGTCACCGGTTTCAAGGTAGCGCGAATGCCACGACAGCGCTTCTTCCAGAAGGTGCGGCGTGTGCTTGCCGGAGGCACCCGTGAGCGAGCGCTCGAAGTAGTCGCGCAGCGCCGGGCGGAAATCGGGATGCGCGCATTTCTCGATGACCAGCCGCGCCCGCTGCGTGGGCGACAGGCCGCGCAGGTCGGCCAGGCCCTGCTCGGTGACGATGATTTCCACGTCGTGCTCGGTGTGGTCGACATGCGAGGCCATCGGCACGATGCAGGAAATGGCGCCGTGCCTGGCGACCGACGGCGTCATGAAGATCGACAGGTACGCATTGCGCGCAAAGTCGCCCGAGCCGCCAATGCCGTTCATGATGCTCGACCCCATGATGTGCGTCGAGTTGACGTTGCCGTAGATGTCGGCCTCGACCATCGCGTTCATGGCGATCACGCCCAGGCGGCGCACGACCTCGGGGTGGTTGCTGATTTCCTGCGGCCGCAGCACGATGCGCTCGCGGTAGAAGTCGATGTGCTGGTTGAAGTCGGCCAGCGCGTCGGGGCTGAACGACAGCGCCGTGGCCGACGCCATTTTCAGCGTGCCCGAGCGCAGCATGTCGAGCATGCCGTCCTGCAGCACCTCGGTGTAGGCCGTCAGGTCCTTGAACGGGCCCTTGTCCAGGCCAGCCAGCACGGCGTTGGCGATGTTGCCCACACCCGACTGGAACGGCAGCAACTCAGCCGGCAGGCGGCCGAGTGTCACCTCCTGCTGCAGGAATTCGATGATGTGCGCGGCGATGCGCTGCGAGTTCTCGTCGGGTGCGGCAAAGGCCGAATTGCGGTCGGGCTGGCGGGTCGGCACCACCGCGATCACCTTGCCCAGGTCGCACGTCAGGTAGGCCTCGCCGATGCGCTCGCCCGGTTGCGTCAGCGGAATCGGCTGGCGGTGCGGCGGCAGGCGCGTGCCGTAGTAGATGTCGTGCATCCCTTCGAGGCCGGGATTTTGCAGCGTGTTGACTTCCAGGATGATCTTGTCGGCCTGGTCGAGCCAGGTCTTGTTGTTGCCGACCGATGACGACGGAATCAGGCGACCATCGGGCAGGATGCCGACGACTTCAATGACCGCCACATCGAGCTTGCCCAGAAAGCCGAACCAGACAAACTGCGCCACATTGGACAGGTGCATGTCGGTGTACTGCATCTCGCCGGCGTTGATCTGGCGGCGGCAGGTCGGGTCCGACTGGTAGGGCAGGCGCATGTCGATGCCGTGGACCTTGGCCAGCGCGCCGTCGAGTTCGGGCGCGGTCGAGGCACCCGTCCACAGGCTGATGCGGAAGTCTTCGCCGGCGGCATGCAGCTTTTCGATGCGCCGGGCCAGCGCCTGCGGCACCGACTTGGGGTAGCCCGCGCCGGTGAAGCCGCTCATGCCGACATGGGCGCCCGCCGGAATCAGCGCGGCGGCCTCGTCGGCCGACATGATCTTGGTTCTCAGGGCAGGGTTTTGCACGCGATCGGCGAAAGACATGGGAATCACTCCGGGTAAAGCCGTGGCGCGGGACCGCGCGGGAGGCTGCCGGAATTTTACCAGTCGCTGCGGGGTTGATCAGGGTAAACCCTTAATTTTGGGGCTGCGCCAAACGCTGCAGGTGCGCCAACGTTGCAATGTCACAGACGAAATACTTTGGCCAGCGTTG
>JBBSRS010000292.1:0-4064 GCA_038242795.1 Burkholderiales bacterium | reverse complement strand
CGGGCATGAGCCTGCTGTCCAAGCATTTGCTGGGCACGCCCGACAGCTTGCTCGATGCGCAGGGCGTGCATCTGCAGGAAATGTATGTGTACCGCACGCGCGCCGAGGGTTGGGGCTTTGCCAAGTCATTGCTGATCGAGGTGATGGCCGAGATCACTGACCTCAAGGGCGAAGTGGACCGCGTCGCCAACACCCTGCAGCAGGCGCTGAAGAAGTTTGAGACCGGCATTCAGGCGCGGCTGACCGATGGCGGATCGGGCGACCTGCGCCAGCATTTGATCCGCTTTTACGACCCGCTGCAGGTCAAGGCGGTCAGCCGCCGGCTGGTGCTTGACGAGGCCGAACAAAAGACGCAAACCGGCCGGGTGCGCGCCGCGCTGGTCGAAAAAATCGGCCCGGACGGCGGCTTTGCGCAGTTCAACCAGCGCGTGCCCGAATCGACCTTTCTCGATGTGCTGGAAACCGTGTGCGAGGACAACGCGCGCATCGCCCACCAGAACCTGGTGCAAAACCCCAAGGAGCGGCTGCTGGGCATGTCGATCATCGACAAGCTGCGTGACCGCTATGGCGCTGACCCGCAGGAGCTGAAAAGCTATGTCAGCGACCTGGTCAGCCGCGCCGGCAATTTCATGACGCTGGAGCCGCTGGAAATGCACCGCGCCGCGCCCGGCATTCCGGTCGGTGTGCCCACCGCCATCAGCAAGTTCACCGTCATCCTGCCGCGCGCGCCGGAGCAGGCGGAGTTTTCCAAAGGGCTGAAGGACGCGCTGCGCGAAGCCCGGACCGGCGACGTGGAAATCATCGAGTCCGACGGCCGGCCCAACGAGATCACGCTGGTGTCGATCACCAACCTGCTGCCGCTGCGCTACCTGAAACCGCTGAAGTTCCTGGAAGAAAAATACCGCCGCCGCATCGACACCGGCGGCGCACGCGCCCGGCTCGAACTGCACACCGAAGGCGACGGCAGCGCCTGGCCGCGCCTGTTCGTGTCGTCCAGCGCCGAAGTCAGGGTGCAGGCGCTGCCGTACCTGCTGCTGGCCAAGGCGCTGGGGTTGATCCATGAAGGCAAGAACCCGGCGACCGGCGCGGACGAGGTGCTGCTGCTGACCAAGGACGCCGACGGTTTTGACAACGACCCGGTGGCGCTCGGGAAGCGCTTTGTCGCCAGCGCCGAGGGCATCGACCTGGACACATTGCACACCCTCAAGTCGGTGTGCAACGCCATGCTGGCGGGCGCCGCTTATGTGCATCAGGACCGGCGCATCGAGGTGCAGCGTGCCATTCTGGCCGAGGTCGAGGCGGTCAAGGCCGCGCAGGGCGGCAATGTCCAGGATGAGACCTACCGCCGCTTCCTGGACGCCGGGCGGCGCGCCGTGGCCCTCCTGAAGGGCGAGGCGGCTTGACGGCCTTTGATTTTTTGCAGGTCTTTATCACCACACGAGGAAATTCCCGATGGCATCTTTCACCGGAAAAGCCGGCAAGTGTTCGAACTTTGGCAACTGTTCGCTGGCCGATGCGCGCACGACGATCGAGGTGCCCAATGGACAGGATTTTGTCTGCACCGAATGCACCAAGCCGCTGCTCTTGATGGACGACACGCCGCAGGGCGGCGCCAACTCGAAGGCGCTGGCCGTGGGCATGCTGCTGCTGGTGCTGCTGCTGGCCGCTGGCGGCATTGCGTGGTCGCTGATGTCGGGCAAGAAGGCGCCCGAGCCCGCGCCGCCGGTGGCGATCGAGCAGCCCCAGGCGCCTCCGGCTATCCAGACGCCTCAAGTTCCCCAAGCGCCCAAGGCGGAACCGGCTGCCCAGCCGCCGGTCAGCGGCAATTGTTCGGCGTCCGATGAACGGGTCGGCCTGTGCCGCCGTCCGGCCCCCTGAGTCCTTTTAATTTTTCCAGAGGGTGACCATAAATGAACCAGCTATCCAAAAAATTGACGCCCGGCCTGATCATGCTGGCCGGCATTTGCGCCGCGGCTGCTGCGCTGCCGGCCAGCGCCGAAAGCATCGTCACCGGCGGCAAGACCGGCACCTACTTTGCCATCGGCAACAACCTGCGCGAGTTCGTCAATCCGGCGCTGGAGGTCAAGGACTCCAGCGGCTCGTGGGCCAATGTGGAAGACATGAGCCGCACCAAGGGTGTGACACTGGCCATCGTGCAGTCGGACGTGTATTCGTCGTTCGTGCAACTGCGCGACTCCAAGGACGTGCCCGAGGCCACACGGCGTGAATACACGCAACTGCTGGCCAACCTGCGGGTGTTCATGCCGCTGTACAAAGAGGAAATTCACTTCCTGGCGCGCAAGGACGATCCGATCGAGTTCATCCACCAGATCAAGGGCAAACGGCTGTGGATGGACGCCGAAAAAAGCGGCACCTACCTGACGGCGCTGAATATCTACAGCAAGCTGTTTCAGGAGCGGCCCAATGCCGTTCAGCCCTTCATCAACACCACCGCCACCGGCGAGGACGAAGGCACACGCCGCCGCCGCTCGGCGCTGATGTCGCTGAGCGACCCGGCGTATTACAAGGATTATCCGAAGGTGGATGTGATGGTGCTGGTGGGCGGGCAGCCGCTGAGCCTGCTGGAAAAAAACATGCCGCCCAATTTGAAGCTGCTCAAATTCGACCCGAGCCAGCCCGGCGCGGCCAGGGTGCTGCAGGATTACCAGAAGGCGGCAATCCACAAATCAAGCTATCCGCAACTCAACATCACGGGCACTGAGCTGCCTTCGCTGGCGGTGGACTCGTACCTGATCACCGCCAATTTTGCCGACCCGCAAAGAAACCAGTTCATCAAGGATTTTGCCGACCAGTTTTGCAGCAAGTTTGGTGTGCTGCAGGATCGCGGTCATGCCAAGTGGAAATCCCTGAGCTGGCAACCCGGCTCCAGCCTTCCGCCGCTGGCCGCAGGCTGGCAGTATTCGGACAAGGTCAAAGCAGAATTGGCCAATTGCCGTGGTGGTGGTGGCGGCAGTCCGTCAGCGGCTTCAAGCACAAAACCAAGTGCCTGCAGCCCTCAGGACCGTGTAACCGGACTTTGCCGCTGAGTTTGAATGAAAAATAGCTGCTTGCGCATACCGGGTATGCACAAGCAGCTATTTAATCGATAGCAGTCTTTGTGGGTGTTTTCGCTGGTTTCAGCGCAGGCCAAAGTAAGACAAGACGACGCCGATGATGACGACAAGGCCGACGATGTAAATGATGGTGTTCATGATTTCCTCTCTGGGACGCTGGACGCTCCGGTGCGGGCTCCTTATGCACATCGATCATTACCGTTGGAATGACGGGCTGTTGTAGGCAGCCTGACTGAAAAATCGTCGGACAAATCCTTGATGACTTTTAGGGGCTTTGGCGCTTTCACGGCTGGACTTCTGCAGCTTCAATCAAAAACTGCACGCGCCGAACGCCTTTCCACTCGTTGGTATCAAGCCGGAACGCCAGCGTGACACGCGCCGGCAGGGTTTCGGTGTGGCCGAACCAGATGCCGTCCACCGGCTCGCCCCGGTGCTTGAGCTTCAGCGACAAATGCTTGTCGTCGCCCACCAGCCGCTGCGACACCACCTCGACTTCTTCGCTGAACGTCGGCGCGGCAAAGCCCTGACCCCAGACTTCCCTGTGCAGCGTGTCGACCAGGTCGGCGCGCCGGTAGTCGGGCGCCAGCGGGCCGTCGGTGTCCAGGCGGCGCGTCAGCGTGGCGGCGTCCAGCCATTCGCTGGCGACCTGCTGCAATCCGTACTCGAACTGCTCGAAATGTTCCTCGGCAATCGTGCAGCCCGCCGCCATCGCATGGCCGCCAAAACGCAGCAGCACGCCCGGATGGCGCTTGGCGACCAGGTCCAGCGCATCGCGCAGATGAAAACCGGGAATCGAACGGCCCGAGCCTTTGAGTTCATGCTCCTTGCCCGGTGCCTGGCTGGCGGCAAACACAAAAGTGGGCCGGTGCAGCCGGTCCTTGATGCGCGAGGCGACGATGCCGACCACGCCTTCATGAAAGTCGGGGTCAAAAATCGCAATCGCCGGGGGCGGTTCCTCGTCCTCGTCGATCATGGCGTCGGCGGCCAGTT
>JBBSRS010000291.1:0-4084 GCA_038242795.1 Burkholderiales bacterium | reverse complement strand
AAAACCTGCATCAGGCGGCCTTCGTTGTATTTGGTTTGGGCGTTCACGGCGCTCATGCAAACATCTCCTTGAGTTGGTCCATGGCGGCCTTGGTCACGAGCACCTTTTTGTAGTGCACCAGTGACAGCGGGTCAGCATAGCGGGGCTCAACAACCAGGATATTGACCAGGTTGCGCGATGCCAGGTACAGGTTTTCGTCAACCTGATCAGCAATCACCAGCACCGAATTGAGATTCATGGCCTTGAACTTGTCAGCCAGGACTTTCGTCTTGGGTGAATCCACGGTCAAGGAATCAACCACAGCCAGGCGGCCTTCGCGCGCCAGTTGCGAAAAGATCGAAGCCATGCCGGCGCGATACATTTTCTTGTTGATCTTGTGCGTGAAGTTTTCATCAGGCATGTTCGGGAAAATACGACCGCCGCCGCGCCACAGGGGCGAAGACGTCATACCGGCACGTGCGCGACCGGTGCCCTTTTGTTTAAAAGGCTTCTTGGTCGAGTGACGAACCTGCTCACGGTCCTTCTGGGCACGGGTACCCTGGCGGGCATTGGCCTGGAAAGCCACGATCACCTGATGAATCAGGCTTTCGTTGTATTCGCGACCAAAAACGGTGTCGGACACGTCCACTTTGGACGATGACAGACCCTGGTCATTCAGGAGTTCGACCTGCATCAGTTCGCTCCTTTGGCAGCGGTTGGTTTGGCTTTGATGGCGGCACGAACCGTCACAAAACCGCCTTTGGAACCAGGCACAGCGCCGCGAATCATCAGCAGTTGACGGGCTTCGTCAATACGCACGATGTCGAGGTTTTGTGTGGTGATGGTGCAATCACCCATGTGACCCGTCATGCGTTTACCAGGAAACACGCGACCAGGATCCTGCGCCATGCCGATGGAGCCGGGCACGTTGTGCGAACGGCTGTTACCGTGCGACGCGCGCTGCGACTTCATGTTGTGACGCTTGATGGTGCCGGCAAAGCCTTTACCGATGGACGTGCCTTGCACATCCACCAGCTGACCCACAGCAAAAATATCGGCTGCAGGTACAACCGTACCGGCAGCGTATTTGCCTGCGACGTCAGCCGTCACGCGGAATTCCTTCAGTATCTCACCCGCTTCAACGCCTGCTTTCGCAAGGTGGCCGGCGGCCGGCTTGGTCACGCGCGATGCTTTGCGCGAGCCAAATGCCACTTGGAGGGCATCGTAGCCGTCATTTGCTTCGGTTTTAACCTGGGTCACGCGGTTGTTAGACACATCCACCACTGTGACAGGAACTGTGTCCCCATCATCAGTGAACAGACGCATCATGCCCACCTTGCGGCCCAGCAACCCGAGGGAGTTGCTCAGACTCATGATTTTCTTTCGTAACTTTCACCGTTGCCACTTCAATTGGTGGCAAGCGTTTTGATGTGAAAGACTGTTAATAAAACTGCTTGAACTCGGCAGGATTTCTCGCGCCAATTTCCGGACAGCCCAAAAGTATAGCGCAGACCGCCACAAATGGCAAATCTGCGCCAAACAGAAGAAATTGAAACGGCCCGGTGTAGGATTTTCACCCACACCGGGCCGTTTCATTTTTCGCTTACTGCAGCTTGATTTCGACGTCCACGCCAGCAGGCAGGTCGAGCTTCATCAACGCATCAACGGTCTTGTCCGTTGGGTCCACGATGTCCATCAGACGCTGGTGCGTGCGGATTTCCAGCTGGTCACGGCTCGTCTTGTTGACGTGGGGCGAACGCAGGATGTCGAAACGCTTCATGCGGGTTGGCAACGGCACAGGGCCCTTGACAATCGCGCCAGTGCGCTTGGCGGTGTCGACGATCTCGGCGGCTGACTGGTCAATCAGTTTGTAGTCAAACGCTTTGAGACGGATACGGATTTTTTGCTTGGTGGCCATGGTAATTCCTTGGGTTGTTCTGGGGAATTACGCGAGGATCTTGGCGACAACGCCAGCGCCCACGGTACGGCCACCTTCGCGGATGGCGAAGCGCAGGCCTTCTTCCATGGCGATCGGGTTGATCAGCTTGACCGTGATCGACACGTTGTCGCCGGGCATGACCATTTCCTTGCCTTCTGGCAACTCGATCGCACCGGTCACGTCCGTCGTGCGGAAGTAGAACTGGGGACGGTAGTTGTTGAAGAATGGTGTGTGGCGGCCGCCCTCGTCCTTGGACAAGACATAGATCTCGCCGGTGAAGTGCGTGTGCGGCTTGATCGTGCCGGGCTTGCACAGCACCTGGCCGCGCTGCACGTCTTCACGCTTGGTGCCGCGCAGCAAGATGCCGACGTTGTCACCCGCCTGGCCCTGGTCGAGCAGCTTCCTGAACATTTCCACGCCGGTGCAGATGGTCTTTTGCGTGTCGGCAATGCCGACGATCTCGATTTCCTCGCCGACCTTGACAATGCCGCGCTCGATACGGCCGGTCACCACGGTGCCGCGGCCGGAGATCGAGAACACGTCTTCCACGGGCATCAGGAAGGCGCCGTCAACCGCGCGCTCTGGCAGGGGAATGTAGTTGTCCAGGGCGTCAGCCAGCTTCATGATGGCTTCCTCACCCAGCGGGCCCTTGTCGCCTTCGAGGGCGAGCTTGGCCGAGCCGTGGATGATGGGGGTGTCGTCACCGGGGAAATCGTACTTGTCGAGCAGCTCGCGCACTTCCATCTCGACGAGTTCGAGCAGCTCGGCGTCATCCACCATGTCGCACTTGTTCAGGAACACGATGATGTAAGGCACGCCGACCTGGCGGGCCAGCAGGATGTGCTCGCGGGTCTGGGGCATCGGGCCGTCGGCGGCCGAGCACACCAAGATAGCGCCGTCCATTTGCGCCGCGCCGGTGATCATGTTCTTCACATAGTCAGCGTGGCCGGGGCAGTCGACGTGGGCGTAATGGCGGTTGGCCGTTTCGTATTCCACGTGGGAGGTGTTGATGGTGATGCCGCGCGCTTTTTCTTCAGGCGCGTTGTCGATCTGGTCGTAGCTCTTGGTTTCGCCGCCGAACTTGCTCGACAGCACGGTGGCAATCGCCGCCGTCAGGGTGGTCTTGCCGTGGTCGACGTGGCCGATCGTGCCAACGTTGACGTGCGGCTTGGTCCGCGAAAATTTCTCTTTTCCCATTTTCAACTCCAGTAAAGAACACGCCCGTGTAAGGTTTAACGTCTGCACTGTGTTGCTTGTTCCATCACCACGGGCAGTGAGGGGCACACAATCGCAGACAAGAAACAGGGATGCCAGCCTTTTGCAAGGCCGGCATCGTGTGTCGATTACTTCGCGCGTGCAGCCATGATGGCTTCGGACACGTTGCGTGGGGCTTCCGAGTAGTGCTTGAACTCCATGGAGTAGGTCGCACGACCCTGGGTTGCAGAGCGCAGTGTGGTTGAGTAGCCAAACATTTCGGACAAAGGCACTTCAGCCTTGATGGCCTTGCCGCCACCGACCATGTCTTCCATGCCCTGCACCATGCCGCGGCGTGAGGCCAGATCGCCCATCACGTTGCCGGCGTAGTCTTCCGGCGTTTCCACTTCAACGGCCATCATCGGCTCAAGAATCACCGGGCTGGCCTTGCGGCAGCCTTCCTTGAAGCCAAAAATCGCGGCCATCTTGAACGCGAGTTCGTTCGAGTCCACGTCATGGTAAGAGCCGAAATGCAGCGTCACCTTGACGTCCACCACCGGGTAACCGGCCAGCACGCCCGAAGTCACCGCTTCGTTGATGCCCTTTTCCACCGCAGGAATGTACTCGCGCGGCACCACACCGCCCTTGATGGCGTCGATGAATTCAATGCCCTTGCCGGGTTCGTTCGGCTCGATCTTGAGCACAACGTGGCCGTATTGGCCCTTACCACCGGACTGACGCACGAACTTGCCTTCGGCATCTTCGATGGTCTTGCGAATGGTTTCGCGGTACGCCACCTGCGGCTTGCCGACGTTGGCCTCCACGCCGAATTCGCGCTTCATGCGGTCAACGATGATTTCCAGGTGCAACTCGCCCATGCCGGCGATGATGGTCTGGCCGGATTCTTCGTCGGTCTTGACGCGGAACGAGGGATCTTCTGCAGCCAGACGCTGCAAAGCGATGCCCATTTTT
>JBBSRS010000290.1:0-4092 GCA_038242795.1 Burkholderiales bacterium | reverse complement strand
TGCCCGAGCGCAAGGCGGCTTGACCCGGCGTCAGTGATAAAAAAAACGCTATCAATGTAATAGCTGCTTGTGCACGATGGCATTGCGCCAGAGGCACATTTCATTAAAAACGTGGAGACAACACCATGCACCGCAGAACCTTCATCCGCGCCACCGGCGCTGCCGCTGCCACGCTGGCCGCACCCCTGCTGTGGGCGCAGGCCCTGCCCACGCAGCCGATCCGCATCGTCGTCGGCTTTGCGCCCGGCGGCGGCACCGACATCCTGGCGCGCGTCATTGCGCAAAAGCTCTCTGTGATGTGGAACACCACGGTGCTGGTCGAGAACAAGGCCGGCGCCGCCGGCATGATCGCCGCCGAGTACGTGGCCCGTCAGCCCAGCGACGGCACCGCGCTGCTGATGGCACACATCAACAGCCACGCCATCGCGCCTGCACTGACGCCGAAGATGACCTACAGCGTTGAAAACGACTTCACCCCGGTCGTGCTGGTCGGCGTCACGCCCAACCTGCTGATCTGCAACGAGCGACAGACGGCGCGCACCGTCAACGACGTGGTCGAGCTGTGCCGCAAGAACCCCGGCAAGATCAGCTTTGGCTCGGCTGGCAATGGGTCGGCGCAACACCTGGCACTGGAAATGTTCAAGCTGGCCGCCAAGATCGACGCCATCCATGTGCCGTACAAAGGCTCCGGCCCGATGCTGACCGACCTGATTGGCGGTCAGATCGACTACAGTTTTGACACCATGACCGCCGCCACGCCGCATGTCAAAAGTGGCAAGGCGATTGCCGTTGCCCAAACCCGCCAGAAACGCGCCAAGGGCCATCCGAACGTGCCCACCATGGCCGAATCGGGTTTTCCGGGTTTCGAGGCGACCACCTGGTACGGCCTGGTCGGTCCCGGCAAGCTGCCCATGCCGCTGGCCAAGCGCATGAACGAGGACATCAACAAGGTGCTGCTGATGCCCGACGTGGCGGAAAAATTTGAGCAATACGGCGCCGAGGATGGCGGAGGTACGCCTGAAAAGTTCGGCGACTTCATCAGGGTCGAGTCCCGCAAATGGGCCAAGGTGGTGAAGGATGCGAATGTGAAAGGCGACGCGTGACCAATAGCTCCCCCCCGAAGCGGCCTGCGGCTGCATCTTCCTCCAATGGGTGCTGCCTGTGGCTGGGCCAAGCCGCTTCCACGGCCGCCGCGTGCAAGGATGAACTCAAATGACGCGCCCCTTGCCGCTGGCCGGGGTGCGGGTGCTCGATGTGAGCCAGGTCATGGCCGGGCCGTATGCCTGCATGTTGCTGGCGGACCTGGGTGCCGATGTCATCAAGATTGAGCCGCCCGGCAGCGGTGACCAGACGCGCGGTGCCATGGGCTTCAAGATGAAGGGCCCTGATTCGATGGGCTTTCTGAACATGAACCGCAACAAGCGCAGCGTGGCGCTGAACCTCAAATCCGACGCCGGGCGCGAACTGCTGCTGCGCATGGCGAAAGATGCCGACATCCTGATCGAGAACTACCGCCCCGGCGCCATGACACGCCTGGGCCTGGGCTACGACGTGCTGAAAGAAATCAACCCGCGCCTGGTCTACACCAGCATTTCGGGCTTCGGCCAGACCGGCCCCTGGGCCGATCGGCCCGGGTTCGACCTGATGGCGCCGGCGATGTCGGGCGTGATGAGCGTCACCGGCTACCCGGGTGGCCCACCGGTCAAGGCCGGCGTGCCGGTGGCCGACATCGGCTGCGCATTGTTCGCGGTCTACGGCACGCTGTCGGCCTACATCGGCGCCAAGGCCACCGGGCAGGGCCAGTACATCGATGCGTCGCTGTTCGACTCCGCCATGGCTTTTTCGGTCTGGGACGTTTGCGAGTATTGGGGCACTGGCAAGGAGCCTGAACCCCTGGGAACGTCCAACAAGATGACTGCGCCTTACCAGGCGATGGCCAGTTCGGACGGCCATTTCGTCATGGGGGCCAACAACCAGAAGCTCTGGCTCAAGCTGTGCGCACTGCTCCACCGGCCTGACTTGGCCGACGACGCGCGCTTTTCCACGATTTCGCTGCGACTGGCCAACCGGGCCGCGCTGGAGGAAGAGCTGGAGCGCAGCTTTCGCCAGCAACCCAAGGACTACTGGGTGGCTACGTTGCTGGCCGCAGGCATTCCGGCGGGTCCCATCCTGACCTACCCGGAAGCATTTGGCAGCGAGCACGCCAGGGTGCGGCAGATGCGCATGGAAATCGACCACCCGATCGAAGGCAAAGTGCCCAACATCGGCTTTGCGGTCAAGCTCTCGGGCACGCCGCAACAGGTGCGCCGGCATCCGCCGCTGCTGGGCGAGCACAACGCCGAGGTGCTGGCTGAACTGGGCATCAGCGCCGATGCGTTGGCCGACCTGGAAGCGCAAGGCGCGTTTGCGGCATGAGCGACGGCACGGTTCACCTGAGCATCCAGAACGGCGTGGCGTCGGTGATGTTCGACCGCCCGCAGGCGCGCAACGCCATGACGTGGACGATGTACGAGGGGCTCGGTCGAATCTGCGACCGGTTGCAGGCCGACGCCTCGGTGCGCGTGGCGACGTTTCGCGGGGCGGGCGGCGAGGCGTTCGTGGCCGGCACCGACATTGAACAGTTCACGGCGTTCCGATCTGGCGAGGATGGCGTGGCCTACGAGCAGCAGATCGACCAGTGCATCCAGAAGCTCGAAACGCTGCCCATGCCGACCGTGGCCGTGGTCGAAGGCTGGGCGATCGGTGGCGGTCTGGCCATTGCCACCGCCTGCGATTTTCGCCTGGCCACACCGACGTCGCGCTTCGGTGTGCCGATTGCCCGGACGCTGGGCAACTGCCTGTCGGTGGCGAATTTGGCGCGGTTTGCTGCCGTGTTTGGCATCCCGCGCGTCAAGCGCATGCTGATGCTGGCTGAAACCCTGGCAGCCGATGAAGCACGGGACTGCGGGTTTTTGTTGCAGGTCAGCGAGCCTGCCGAGATGGATACCGCGCTGGCCGACTTGTGCGAACGCCTGACGCTGCTGGCGCCGGTGACGCAAAGCGTGTCCAAGGAAGGGCTGCGCCGTTTGGTCAGCCAGAACAATCCGGCCGACGAGGATTTGATTCGCCGTTGCTACGGCAGCGAAGATTTTCGCGAAGGCGTGGCGGCTTTTGTCGGCAAACGGCGGCCGGTTTGGCAAGGCATCTGACAACGATCCGGGCTGTTAATTTTCAGACTGGCGGCGCCGGGGTCTTGGGTTTGAAATCGCAATAGGGCGCCACCGCGCATTGCCAGCACAGCGGCTTGCGGGCGATGCAGACATAGCGCCCATGCAGAATCAGCCAGTGGTGGGCATCGACCAGGTAGTCAGGCGGAATGCGCTTGAGCAGTTTGAGCTCGACTTCCAGCGGGTTCTTGCCCGGCGCCAGCCCGGTGCGGTTGCTGACGCGAAAAATGTGCGTGTCCACCGCCATGACGGCTTCGCCAAACGCCGAATTCAGCACCACATTGGCGGTCTTGCGGCCCACCCCGGGCAGGGCCTGCAGCGCTTCGCGGCTGCGTGGCACCTGGCCGCCGTGCTGCTCGACCAAAAGCCCGCAGGTCGCCAGCAGGTTTTTGGCCTTGGTGCGGTACAGGCCAATGCTCTTGATGTGGCTTTCCAGCCGTTCCAGTCCGAGGTCAAGCACTGCCTTCGGCGTGTTGGCCACCGGAAACAGCCGGCGCGTGGCCTTGTTCACGCTCACATCCGTCGCTTGCGCCGAGAGCAGCACGGCGGCGAGCAGTTCAAACACGCTGGCGTATTCCAGCTCCGTCACCGGCATGGGGTTGGCGGCTTTCAGCGTGGCAAAAAACGGTTCGATGTCTCTGGTCTTCATGGCGCAAAGTGTAGGGCGGTCAGGGCGCTGCGTGCTTTGAGTATGAAATTTGCTATACAAAACATAGCCGTTTACTTAGGCCTGATATGCGCAAGCGCCGGGAAAGTCTTGGAAAACGGCTGCAGCCGTTTCGCTGTGAACCGTCCCGCATGCGCCAGCATGCCGATGCGTTTGAACACACTGCATTTTGAAGATAACTTTTTGTTGAATCTGAAACGCGCTTTCCGTTGGGCGGGG
>JBBSRS010000289.1:0-4097 GCA_038242795.1 Burkholderiales bacterium | reverse complement strand
CGGGCTGAATGCCGACAGCGGCGCACCGAGCGTCAAAAAAACCACCAAATGCATAGCAAACAATGCTTGTCCAACAAGCGAAAACCGTCTTTTTACCTTGAGTTTATTGACATTGAAACCAGGCTTGTTCACCGCCAGCGGACAGGATTGCGCAGGCGAGGTCTGGTTTGACGGTCTCGGGGTCGGCCTCACCGGCGCTACCGGCCAAGCCTTGCCTGCTCAACCTTGCGCTTGGCTGCTGGGGGCGGACCACACCTGCCAGACCCGGCGTGCGCAGGCAGCGCATGCCAGCCACAAAGGCAGCTTTGGAGATGTCGCCGTGATCGGAGGGGAGTCGACCGTTTCAACGCACATGACCGGGGCGCCATTGCTGGCTGCCAGCGCTGCCCTGCATGCGGGCGCTGGCCGGGTGTTCGTGGCCTTGCTTGGCAATGCGCCCGGCTTGCAGGTTGACACGGAACAGCCTGAATTCATGTTCCGCTCGCCGGACGCACTGGACATGGCCAACCAGGTCATCGTGTGTGGCTGTGGCGGCGGCCAGTCAGTGGCCTCCGTCCTTCCCAAAGTCCTGTCAACGGCCAGGCGGCTGGTGCTGGACGCCGATGCGCTCAACGCCATAGCCGCCGACCCGCAACTTCAAACCCAGCTCAAAGCGCGGCATGGCCGCGGCTACAGCACGGTGCTCACCCCCCACCCGCTTGAAGCGGCGCGCCTGGCCGGCAGCAGCGCTGCGGCAGTGCAGGCCAACCGGCTTGAAACAGCCCATCGACTTGCAGAACGGTTCGCCTGCGTGGTGGTGCTCAAGGGCTCCGGAACCATTGTTACCGGACCAGGGCAGCTCGCGTGGATCAATCCGACCGGCAATGCGCTGCTGGCCACTGCCGGTACCGGCGACGTCCTGGCAGGATTGGTCGGCGCTTTCTTGGCACAGGGTCAAAATGGCCTGGATGCCGCCAAGAATGCCGTATTCGAGCATGGCCAAAGGGCCGATGATTGGGCGACGCGCAGGCCCGGCATGGCCTTGACCGCATCGAGGCTTTCCCGAATGGGAGCTGCTTAAATCAGGACCATCATTGCGATCTGAAGGGTGAGCAGCAGGACCAGCGCTGACAGGTCAACGCCGCCAATGGTGGGAATCACCCGGCGGAACGGCGCCAGCAGCGGCTCGGTCAGTTGGGCCAGCAGGCCATACACCCAGGAACCCGGCTGGACCCAGGACAAGATGGCGTAACCCAACACCAGCATGAACAGCGTTTGCAGCGCGACCCGGATCAGCATCTTGACGGCAATCAGGGGCAGCAGCAGAACAACACCCTGCTCCCAATTTAGACCGTCTTCGCCAACACTGCCAAAGATGCCAAACAGCAAGCCCACCAAAGCCGCATAAACCAGCGCTATCAATGCCGCTGCCAGCACGCTGGCCCAGTCCACGCGAGACTTGCTCCAGGCCTTGGGCAGGGAACGGCGCAGCGGCTTGATCAGCCAGTCGGTCAAGGCCATCACGAAGCTGCCGGGCTGGCCGGTCATGCTGACGCGCAACCAGTTCATCCAGGCGCGCAGGAGCGCCGCAGCAATCAGCACGAAAAAAGCGGTTTCCAGCAGAAACGCCAGGATTCGGATCAGCATAGGCACCCGTCGGGTTGATACATACAAAATTTCATGGGGTCTTAGCGACGGGGCTTCTTGCCCTGTTTCGATGCGGCACCGGCAGATGGTTTTTTTGCCGCTGACTTGCGTGCACGCGGCTGCGGTGGCGACGTCCTGTCAAATGGAGTCTGGCGGCTCTTGTCCCCCGCGTCACGTTCGCCATGCCGGCCACGGCGCGATCCGGCGCCGCGGTCCTGCAAGGGCAATTCACCCGCAGCACCACCGGACTTGTCTTTCATGGCCCGGCTCACCAGCGCGGACTTGTCCTCGCCCTCGTGCACCAGGCGGAAATCTATTTTCCGGCCATCCAGGTCGACGCGGCTGACCTGCACACGGACCCGGGTTCCCAATGCGTAACGCATGCCACTGCGCTCGCCGCGCAGTTCTTGCCGCGCCTCGTCAAAGCGGTAGTATTCGCCGCCCAGCTCGGTGATGTGCACCAGCCCTTCAACATACATGGCATCCAGCGTCACAAAAACCCCGAAACTCGTCGCAGCCGTGACCACACCGCCAAACTCCTCTCCCAGATGCTCGCGCATGTACTTGCACTTGAGCCAGGCTTCCACGTCGCGGCTGGCCTCGTCAGCCCGGCGTTCATTGCCACTGCAATGCAGCCCGGCTGCCTGCCAGGCCAGCTGGTCCAGACTGGCTTTCTTAGGCTTTTCAGTGGGTTCCTTGACACGGGCAGCCAACCGCTTGGACAGCTTGGCTTGCGCTTCGCCAGGCGTGGGCAATACCGGCAACTGGTATTTCGACTTTTTCAGGATCGCCTTTATCACCCGGTGCACCAACAGGTCGGGATACCGGCGAATCGGACTGGTGAAGTGTGTGTATGCCTCGTAAGCCAGGCCAAAGTGGCCCGCATTCATCGGCGTGTAAACCGCCTGCTGCATGGAACGCAGCAGCATGGAGTGCACCTGCTGGGCATCTGGCCGGTCCTTGGTCGCCTTGGCGATTTGCTGGAACTCACCCGGCGCCGGATTGTCGCTGACCGTCATGCCGATGCCGACCGCCTTGAGGTAATTGCGCAACAGCTCGACCTTCTCTGGCGTCGGGCTTTCATGGACCCGGAACAGCGCCGTGTGTTTGCTTTGCGCAATAAAGTCGGCAGAGCAGACATTGGCCGCCAGCATCGACTCTTCAATCATCCGGTGCGCCACATTTCGGGTGCGCGGAATGATTTTCTCGATCCGGCCCACTTCGTCACAAACAATCTGCGTCTCGGTGGTTTCAAAATCAACCGCGCCACGCATGCCGCGCTCTTTCAGCAGGGCCTGGTACACCTCGTGCAGATGCAGCAGATGCGGCACGATGTCCTTGCGCTGCTGCGCTTCCGTTCCACGGGTATTGCCCAGGATGGCCGCCACTTCGTTATAGGTCAGGCGTGCCTGGCTGAGCATCACTGCCGGATAAAACTGGTAGGCGTGAACCTCGCCTTTGGCATTAACGAGCATGTCGCAGACCATGCACAGGCGCTCGACATTCGGGTTCAACGAGCACAGGCCGTTGGACAGCTTTTCGGGCAGCATGGGAATCACGCGGCGCGGAAAATAGACGCTGGTGGCACGGTCATAGGCATCAATGTCAATCGCGCTTCCGGTCTCGACGTAATGGCTGACATCGGCAATCGCGACCAGCAGTCGCCAGCCCTTGCCGCGCCCTACCTTGACGGGCTCGCAGTACACCGCGTCGTCAAAGTCGCGTGCATCCTCGCCGTCGATCGTCACCAGGGCAATATCGGTCAGGTCAACGCGATGCTGTTTGTCGACAGGCCGCACCGCATCGGGCAAGGCACGCGCAAGCGCCAATGCGTTGTCGCTGAAGATGTGCGGCACGCCATATTTGCGTACAGCGATTTCGATTTCCATGCCCGGGTCGTCAATTTCACCCAGCACTTCGCTCACACGCCCCACCGGCTGGCCGAACAGGGCCGGCGGCTCGGTGAGTTGCACGACCACGATCTGGCCTGTCTTGGCGGTGCCTGTGGCGCCCTTGGGAATCAGTACATCCTGACCGTAACGCTTGTCTTCGGGGGCCACCAGCCAGACACCGCTTTCCTGCAACAGGCGGCCGATGATCGGATTGGACGAGCGCTCGATGATTTCGGTGACGCGGCCCTCGGGCCGGTTCTTTCGATCGTGCCGCACGATGCGCGCCTTGACGCGGTCGTTGTGCAGCACGGCGCGCATTTCGTTCGGTGGCAGGTAGATGTCTGACTCGCCGTCGCTTCGCTGAACGAATCCATGGCCATCGCGATGACCGGACACAGTGCCCTCAAATTCAGCGAGGAGCCCGGCAGTGGCGCCGGAATGGGGAAGATTTGTTTTGATAAGAAGTCTCTTTCATGGGATCGCGCTGGGGAAGACTGTCCCGCCAAGACGCGTGAAGAATGAAAATTGGCCAGTTCCGATTGTTGTTGTATCAGTTTAAAACCAGATACTAGCCTCGAT
>JBBSRS010000288.1:0-4100 GCA_038242795.1 Burkholderiales bacterium | reverse complement strand
CTCTGAAGATTGGCTTCAAAGTTGGCGGTGTACCGAACTTCCACCAAAGTAGGTGCCGATTCGTCGGCAGGCGTCACGCAGTCACGGATCGCCTTAGGCATTGTTACCCGTCAGCGGCTGCGTTCGCCTGGCTTTCAACGCCGCCAACCCTTCACGCGCATTCGTGGTCCGGCCCGCTTCAATGTCAGCCCAGCCCTTGTCTGCTTCGCCCAGCAGCAACAAATGGATTTGGGCGCGCTCCAGCTTGTGATAGTGGTCCAGCCGCTCGGCGCTGATCATGGCCACTGCCGGTTCGCCGTTTTTGGTGATGATCTTTTCCGCTCCGTTTTCAACTTCTTGCACCAGTTCCGACAGGTGCGTGCGCGCCCTTGAAAACGCCACGATGTCGTTGACAGAAATAGCCATAGGATCTCCAATAGTCAAGTTGTGTACTTAATTTTGCTCATTTTAGCGTTCAATTCGTGGTAAAATTACATAAGTCAAGCTTAAAAAAGCAGCTTTCTAGCTTTTGACATCACCAAGTCGCTGATTTTTCGGTACTTGACATTGCTTTACAGCTGCCAGCGGCATACCTCAACAGTCCAGCGCCCCTGATGCGACCTTTCTTGCCAGTGTAGGCTTGCTACTGAACCCCTTCCGTTCCCGGCATCGGCGCTGCATACCAGCCTTCGCAACTCCTGCTGCCTGCAGCCAGCCCTGTCGCGCACTGTGGTGGTCTAATTTAAACGGACACAACGATAGGTTTTTCAAAACCTAAATGGCACAAGACGTGAAGAATCACAAATCCAGAAGAAGCTTTGACGCGGGCTTCAAACTCCAGGTCGTTCAGATGATCAAGGCTCAAGGCCTGAGTGTCGGGCAGGTCAGCAAAGACATGAACCTCGTGGAAAGTGTCGTCAGGCGCTGGCTCACTCAGTTTGAAGCCGAGCAGGCCGGTTTGCCGGGTATTGGCAAGCCCATCACCGCCGAGCACCAGCGCATTCGCCAGCTCGAATCCGAGAATCGCCAACTGCGAGGCGATGTGGAGATATTAAAAAAAGCCTCGGCCTTCTTTGCCCGCGAACTCAGGTGAGCTACGGGCTTGTCGAGGAACTGCAAAAGAAGGCCGTGCCCGTGACCCAGGCGTGCCGGGTACTCCAGGTAAGCCAGTCGGGCTATTACGCCGCGCGTATGCGCAGCCGTCGGGCGCCCAGGATCTGCACCGACAGTGTTCACTTGAAAGCCGCCTTTGCCGCCAGCGGCCGCGCCTACGGTAGCCGCCGGCTGCGCGCAGCACTGCAGCAGCAAGGCGTGGCTTTGGGACGGCACCGGGTACGTACCCTGATGCGTGCCAACAGGTTGCGGCCGGTGTGGAAGCGCAAATTCGTTCACACCACCGACAGCCGGCACACCTTGCCCGTCTCGCCCAACGTGCTGGCACGCCACTTCGAGCAACCGCTGCCCAATCAGGCCTGGGTATGCGACATCACGTACATTCGCACCCGCAGCGGCTGGCTGTACCTGGCGGCAGTGCTGGACTTGCATTCGCGCAAGATTGTCGGCTGGGCCATGGCTCCGCAAATGCCTGCAACGCTGGTGTGCGCGGCCTTGCAGATGGCTATCGCCCAGCGCAATCCAGCCCAAGGTCTTCTTGTACATTCCGACCGGGGAACGCAGTACGCCAGTGGCGTGCATCAGGCGTTGCTTAAAAACCATGGTCTCGTGGGCAGCATGAGCCGTAAAGGAAATTGTTGGGATAACTCGGTGATGGAGCGCTTCTTCTTGAATCTGAAGATGGAGCGGGTCTGGCAACGTGACTACGCCAATCACAGTGAAGCCATCCATGACGTGGTTGACTACATCGTCAATTTCTACAACTCCGTGCGGTTGCACTCCAAACTGGGCAACTTGTCACCCAATGCTTTCGAGCATAAATCGGCAACTCAACCTACCTATTGATGTGTCCGAAATAACTTGACCCCCACACATCACATCGCGCATCGCGCCTTCGAACTGGAGCTTGCCCTCGACATACTCTTCGGCCAGCGCGCCGATCTGCCCTGCCTTGAGGCGGGCAATGCTTGACCACCGTGACAGCAACAGCCTGACTGGCGCATCCGCTGGTCCCAATTGCTGGCCCTGCGGCAAGCGCACGGCCATGTCTTCGGGCAGGCCGGCAAGGTCAGAAAGGCCAGAATGGGCTGGCAAAGAACTGGATGCCAGGAACTGGGACATGCGCAACGCCTTGGGTTTGCAAAAAGTCTAACGCGTCGCCAGGCAGGCTGCCATCACCTGTAATGCCCGGTTTTTGACCGGCTCACTGCCTCAGTCGGTCAGCAAATCGCGCATTTCGCGCGCAAAGCACTGCGAAGAATTTTTCCAGCGCGCCACGTCGGCGCGCAATTGCTGTACCTGGGTTTCGAGCAGCTGGATGCGTTGCTGCTCGGCGCTCAGTGGGTTGAGGGTGTGTGGCCAACTCGACATGTCCGGCTGCAACGGGCCGGTCATCCGACGAACGGCCGAACCGCTGACTTCATCCCCTTCAAAAAACTTGATTTTTGCCTTTTGAATCAATTGCTTTAGCATCATTGCGCGTCTCCTGTTTTCATTCGCCCCATGGTTTTCTGCCATGGTTTTCAAATGTAGCGCCGTCCAGTCCAGCGGTGCGAAAAGGTGATTGGACCGTTTGGACTAGGACAGGGCGATGTCAGGCGTTGGCGTTCAGTGCGTCCAGTTCGGCTTCGCTGAAGCCTGCCTGGCGCCGGGCCTGCAGGTTCAGCGGCCCTTTCAGGCGCGGCGCCCCGTATTGCGCCGCCAGCCGCGCATAGGTGGCCAGCGGCTCCAGCCCACGCTGGCCGCACAGGGTGCGGTACCAGTGGTTGCCGATGCCGACATGCCCATTTTCATCGCGCAGGATGATGTCCAGAATCTCGACCGCGCGCAGGGCCTGCGGCGTGCCGACCTTGCGCAGCTTGGCCTGCATCGGCGGCGTGGCGTCCAGCCCGCGCGCCTCCAGCGTGCGCGGCACCAGCGCCATGCGCGCCAATACATCGCCCTCGGTTTTCTGCGTCATGTCCCACAGGCCGGTGTGCGCCGCGAAGTCGCCGTAGTCATGGCCCAGGGTTTGCAGGTGGTTGCGCAGCAGGCTGAAGTGTTTGGCCTCTTCGGCCGCCACGCTTAGCCAGTCGAGGTAATAGGCGCGCGGCATGCCGGCAAAGCGCCAGACGGCATCAAGCGCCAGGTTGATCGCGTTGAATTCGATGTGCGTCACCGCATGCAGCAATCCAGCCAGCCCGTCCGGCGTGAAGGGCGAACGCCGGGGCATGTTCAGGTGCAAACGCAATTCGGGCCGCAGCGGGCAACCCGGCACACCGGCCGGCGTGCTGAAGGCTTGGTCAGTTGCTATTAAAAGCGTAGCTGCTTGCGCTTGCAGTGATTGCGTCAGCAGCACTTTTTGCTGTGGATCAGGCTCCAGGAGCGCCTGCAGGGCAAGCTGGCGCAGTTCGGGTGCGGGTGGCGTGGCGGTCATGCCGGGATTGTCGTTGATGCGAGCAAATGTGGGTTGAGGCCAGAACCCCGGCCTGAACATGCCGCCCGGCGCTTGCCTACAATCAAAAGTCGTTTTCAATCCCGCCAACGCACCATTCACAAGGACCCCCATGGCCATTTACCAGCTGGACGATCTGCAACCTTCCATCCATGCCTCGGCCTGGGTGGCCGACAGCGCGCAGGTCATGGGCAATGTGACGCTGGCCGAGGGCAGCAGCGTCTGGTTTGGCGTGGTGGTCCGGGGCGACACCGCCACCATCACGGTGGGCAAGGGCTCCAACATCCAGGACAACAGCGTGCTGCATGCCGACGAAGGCCTGCCGCTGGTGGTCGGCGAGCACGTCACCGTCGGCCACCAGGTGATGCTGCACGGCTGCACGATTGGCGACGGCTCGCTGATCGGCATCCAGGCGGTGGTGCTCAATGGCGCAAAGATCGGCAAGAACTGCCTGGTCGGCGCCGGCTCGCTGGTCACCGAAGGCAAGGAGTTCCCCGACGGCTGCATGATCCTGGGCAGCCCAGCCAAGGCGGTCAGGCAACTCTCGCCTGAACAGATCGAGGGTTTAAAAATG
>JBBSRS010000287.1:0-4105 GCA_038242795.1 Burkholderiales bacterium | reverse complement strand
TCTACAACCCGTTCAGCCTGACACCCGAGCAGCCCGAGCCGCTCGAGCGACTTCCTTACATTGTTGTGGTGATCGACGAGCTGGCCGACCTGATGATGGTGGTTGGCAAAAAGATCGAGGAACTGATCGCACGGCTGGCGCAAAAAGCGCGCGCCGCCGGCATTCACCTGATCCTGGCGACGCAGCGCCCCAGCGTCGACGTCATCACCGGCCTGATCAAGGCCAACATTCCGACGCGCCTGTCCTTTCAGGTCAGCAGCAAGATCGACAGCCGCACCATCCTGGACCAGATGGGCGCCGAGGCCCTGCTGGGCATGGGCGACATGCTGTACATGCCGAGCGGCACGGGCTATCCGGTGCGCGTGCATGGCGCGTTTGTGAGCGACGAGGAAGTGCACCGGGTCGTTTCCTATCTCAAGGCGCAGGGAACCCCCAACTACATCGACGGCGTGCTCGAAGGCGGCACGGTCGAGGGGGAGGGCGGCGACCTCGCGGGCGATGCCGGCGGCGAGAAAGACCCGATGTACGACCAGGCGGTGGAAGTGGTGCTGAAGAACCGCAAGGCCAGCATTTCCCTGGTGCAGCGCCACCTCAAGATCGGCTACAACCGCGCCGCGCGGCTGGTCGAGGACATGGAAAACGCCGGGCTGGTCAGCGCCATGAGTGGCAGCGGCCAGCGCGAAATCCTGGTGCCCGCCAGGGCGGAGTGATGTCGATGAAACATTTTTTTGCTACCCTTTTAATAGCTGGCTTCGCCCATGCAGCCTGCGCAGACGGCCTGGAAAGCCTGCAATCCTTCGTCGCGACGGTGACCAGCGGGCGTGCCAACTTCTCGCAGGTGGTCACCGCGCCGGCCCGGGAGGGCCAGGCGCCGCGCAGCAAGACCTCCAGCGGCACCTTCGAGTTTTCGCGACCGAACCGCTTCAAGTTTCTCTACCAAAAGCCGTTCGAGCAAAGCATCGTCGCCGACGGCCAGACCCTGTGGCTCTACGACGCCGACCTGAACCAGGTCACGGCGCGCAAGCAGTCCGCCGTGCTGGGCTCGACGCCCGCTGCGCTGATTGCCGCCGCGCCCGACCTGCGCGCGCTGCAGGCCGATTTCACGCTGGCCGCCGCGCCTGAAAAGGACGGCCTGGAATGGGTGGTCGCCACGCCCAAGGCCAAGGACGGACAGCTGCAGGCGGTGCGCGTCGGTTTTCGCGCCGGTGACAAAACGGCCGCCAAGCCGGCCGAGCTGGCGGCGCTGGAAATCCTCGACAGCTTCGGCCAGCATTCGGTGTTGAGCTTCAACAAGGTCGAGGTCAACCCCAGCCTGCCCAAAGACACGTTCCAGTTCAATCCGCCCAAGGGCGCGGACGTGATCCGGCAGTAAACCGGCTGCCTTGCCGCGCAGGGCTGCTGCCAGCCGTGCGGCAGCAGGCAGCCAAAGCAAGGCGCTGACCTCATGGCCCAGTCCCCCACACCGTCTCACCAACCGCTGGCCGAGCGCCTGCGGCCAAAAAGCCTGGGCGAGGTCATCGGCCAGCAGCACTTGCTGGGCGACGGCCTGCCGCTGCGCATTGCCTTCGAGTCCGGCGAGCCGCACAGCTGCATCCTGTGGGGGCCGCCCGGCGTGGGCAAGACCACCATCGCGCGGCTCATGGCCGGCAGCTTCGACGCGCACTTCATCACCATCTCCGCCGTGCTCGGCGGCGTCAAGGACATCCGCGAGGCGGTCGAGCAGGCGACCATCTGGCAGGCGCAAAGTGGCCGGCGCACCATCGTGTTCGTCGACGAGGTGCACCGCTTCAACAAGAGCCAGCAGGACGCTTTTTTGCCGCATGTCGAAAGCGGCCTGTTCACCTTTATTGGCGCGACCACCGAGAACCCTTCGTTTGAAGTGAACTCGGCCCTGCTGTCGCGCGCGGTGGTGTATGTGCTGCAGCCGCTGACCGAAGCCGATCTCAAGCAAATCGTCGCCAGGGTGCTGGCCGAGCATGCGCTGCCAGCGATCGAAACCATCGCGGACGAAGCGGTGGACCGTTTGGTGGCCTATGCCGACGGCGATGCCCGCCGGTTGCTGAACACGCTTGAATCGCTCAGCGTCGCGGCCAAATCTGAAAAAATCAACGCGGTGACCGACGCCTGGCTGCTCAAGGTGCTGGGCGAGCGCCTGCGCCGCTACGACAAGGGCGGCGAGCAGTTCTACGACACCATCTCGGCGCTGCACAAGTCGGTGCGCGGCTCCGACCCCGACGCCGCCCTGTACTGGTTCATGCGCATGCTCGACGGCGGCGCCGAGCCGCGCTACATGGCGCGCCGCCTGATCCGCATGGCCAGCGAGGACATCGGCCTGGCCGACCCGCGCGCGCTGCGCATGGCGCTCGATGCCGCCGAGGTCTATGAACGGCTGGGCTCGCCCGAGGGCGAACTGGCGCTGGCGCAATGCGTGGTCTACCTGGCGGTCGCGCCCAAGTCGAATGCGCTGTACAAGGCCTTCAACGAGGCGAAGGCCTTCATCAAGCAGGACGGCACCCGGCCGGTGCCCCTGCACCTGCGCAATGCACCGACAAAGCTCATGAAGCAGCTCGACTACGGCAAGAACTACCGCTATGCGCATGACGAGGCGGGCGGCTTCGCGGCCGGTGAAAACTACTTTCCCGAAGGCATGGCGCCACCGGGCTTTTACCGCCCGGTGAACCGCGGCCTGGAGATCCGGATCGCCGACAAGCTCAATGAACTGAAGGCAAAAAACCATCAGAAGAACTGATGCCTGCAAATTCCAGCTGATACAGGCGGCTTCCGTCAAAAAATCACAATTCCTCAAGGGTTTACCCCGGAAAAACGGCTTGGCTGGCGCGATTCTCGCTAGAAACCTGTCGCTACAATTCGCCCACTAGCTCGCCACCTCCCCCGGTCATCTCACCGGAGACAGGCGGGCTTTTTGTTAACTCGCGTGCTGTCACGGTGATCCCGTGGGCGCACGACGCCGGCAGAGTTGGCTCATTCAAACAAATGGAGCGGATATGGAAGTTTTGCTACAGCAAATCATCAACGGACTGGTCCTGGGAAGCATGTACGCCCTGATCGCCCTGGGCTACACCATGGTGTACGGCATCATCAACCTGATCAATTTCGCCCATGGCGAGGTGCTGATGGTCGGGGCGCTGACCAGCTGGACCATCATCGGCTGGATGCAGGAAGCCATGCCCGGCGCGCCCGGCTGGCTGATCCTGCTGGTGTCGCTCCTGATTGCCTTCATCGTCTGCGCCGCGCTGAACTACTCCATCGAAAAAATCGCCTACCGGCCGCTGCGCAACTCGCCCCGACTGGCGCCGCTGATCACCGCCATCGGCATGTCGCTGCTGCTGCAGACGCTGGCCATGATCATCTGGAAGCCCAACTACAAGCCTTATCCCACCTTGCTGCCTGCCGTGCCTTACGAGTTTGGCGGCGCCGTGATCACCGTGACCCAGATCCTGATCCTGGGTGCGACCGCCGTGACGCTGTCGATCCTCATGTGGCTGGTGCATTACACCAAGCTGGGGCGCGCGATGCGGGCCACTGCCGAAAACCCGCGCGTGGCCGCGCTGATGGGCGTGCGGCCCGACACCGTCATTTCCGCGACCTTCATCATCGGCGCCGTGCTGGCCGCGCTGGCCGGCGTCATGTACGCCTCCAACTACGGCACGGTGCAGCACACCATGGGCTTTTTGCCCGGCCTGAAGGCGTTCACCGCGGCGGTGTTCGGCGGCATCGGCAACCTGGGCGGCGCGGTGCTCGGCGGCATCCTGCTGGGGCTGATCGAGGCGATTGGCGCGGGCTACATCGGGCCGCTGACTGGCGGCGTGCTGGGCAGCCAGTACTCCGATATTTTTGCCTTCATCGTGCTGATTTTTGTGCTCACGCTGCGGCCTTCGGGCCTGCTGGGTGAACGTGTGGCGGACCGGGCCTGAGGCCGGGCAACCCAACGATACCCACCAGGAGAAAAATAGATGAACACCAAAAAAATCGCGACCTTTCTGATCGTGGCACTGGGCCTGCTGGTGCTGCCGTTGCTGCTACAGCAAGGCGGCAACGCCTGGGTGCGGATTGTCGATATGGCGCTGCTGTATGTGCTGCTGGC
>JBBSRS010000286.1:0-4123 GCA_038242795.1 Burkholderiales bacterium | reverse complement strand
TGGTGGAGACCAGACCACACACGGAGACCCTGTCGATGCCAATTTTTAAGCCAAATCGCCGATCTGCGCTTGCCTGCACTGCCTTCATAGCTACTATTTTCATAGTCAATCCGGTCTGGAGCCAGACCGCCTGGCCAACGCGCCCGGTCAAGATCATCGTGCCGTTTGCCCCCGGCGGCACCACCGACATCATGGCCCGCGCCATGGCACCCGAGCTGCAAAATGCCTTTGGCCAGCCTTTCGTGGTGGAAAACCGCGCAGGCGCGGGCGGCAACATCGGCGCCGATGTGGTGGCCAGGGCAGCGCCCGACGGCTACACGCTGCTGATGGGAACCGTTGGCACGCACGGCATCAACAAGGCGCTCTACAGCAAGCTCACGTTCGATCCGCAAAAGGACTTTGCGCCGATCACGCTGGTGGCCGGCGTGCCCAACGTCATGGTGGTGAATGCCGAGAAAGCCAAGGCGGCCGGCATCAACAACGTGGCCGACTTCATCCGCGCGGCCAAGGCCAGCCCGGGCAAGTTCAACATGGCTTCCAGCGGCAACGGCACCTCGATCCACATGGCCGGCGAGTTGTTCAAGACCATGAGCGGCACCTACATGATCCATTTTCCGTATGGCGGCTCCAGCCCGGCGCTGATGTCACTGGCCTCCGGCGACATGGATGTGATGTTTGACAACCTGCCGTCGTCGATGCAGCTGATCAAGTCGGGCCGGCTCAAGGCGCTGGCCGTGACCAGCGCGCAGCGCTCGCCCGCGCTGCCCGACGTGCCGACGGTCGAGGAAGCCGGCGGCCCGGCGTTCAAGGGCTTCGAGGCCAGTTCCTGGTTTGGCCTGCTGGCGCCTGCCGGCACGCCGCCTGAGATCATCAACCGCATCCAGCAGGAAGTGGCCAAGTCGCTGAAAACGCCGGCCATCAAGGAAAAGCTGCTGGCACAGGGCGCCATTGCGGGCGGCAACACGCCGGAGCAGTTCACGGCGTTCATCAATGCCGAGCACAAGAAATGGGCGCAGGTGGTGAAGGCCTCAGGCGCCAAGGTCGATTGACGCGGTCCTTTCCGCCAGACGCAGAAAAGCCCCGTTGCCGGGGCTTTTTCAATTCAGTGCGATAGCGGGTTGAGAAGGCTCAAACGCCCCAGACCACTTCCTGCCCTGCCTGGATGTTCCAGCGCAGCATGTCGATGAAGGGCTTGGCGCGCTGGTGCAGGCCGACGCCTTCGGGCAGGCCATCGCCGTCCTTTTCGTCTTTTGACTCTTCGAGCCTGATCGCGGCTTCCAGCGCCTCGATGGCGGCCGGCATCTGCTCGGGCAGGATGATGCCGCGCGGGCTGGGCGTCTTGCCGATGATTTCCAGCACCTGCCGGCCATTGGGCTCCAGCATGATCACATCGCCCATATTTTTTGACTTGAATCTGTACAGCATCGAATTCGCCTCCTCAGGTTAAAACACTGGCGTGATTATCAGCAGCTTTTGCACCCCTGTATGTAGGTGACTGCCACGTCCTGTGGCGGCCGGCAGGCCTTGCCAGGCGCACGTCCTTCAGGCTGACAGGCATCAAGCAAAATAACGGGCATGTTCAATATTGTCACCGTTCAAAAACCCGCCGACCAGGCCCTGCGCCAGGACGGCCTGAGTCTGCTGCTGCCGGCTGATTTACCCGCCAGCCTGAGGCTGGAAGGCCCGCAGTGGCAACAAGGCTGGCACGCGCTGAGCGTTTCCTGGGACCGGCTGCCGCCCGACGCGCACCTGAAGGACGGCGGCAACTACCGGCGCCGCCGCCATGCCTGCTTCATTCAGGACCTGGACAGCGGCACGCTCGCGCAGACGCCGCACCGGGCGCACTGGCAGCCGACCGACTACAACGCGTTGCATGGCGGCTTCGAGCGCTGGTTCGACCCGGTCGAGCCCGCCGTGGCCGAGGCGCCGGCCTGGCAGGAACTGCTGGCCAGCCTGGGCCGTCTGTTTGCGCAGGTCAAGCCGGTGCCGCGCTGGTTCATCGAAGCGCACCAGTTCCGCATCGACACCACCGAAGGCGTGGGCCGGCCGACGCCCGAGGGCGCGCACCGCGACGGCGTGGATTTTGTCGTCGTGCTGCTGGTGGCGCGGCGCGGCGTCAAGGGGGGCGAAACCCGCGTCTTCGATGCCCACGGCCCGCACGGCATGCGCTTTTTGATGCAGGAGCCGCTGACCGCGCTGCTGCTGGATGACGAGCGGGTGATCCACGAAACCACGCCGATCTTCCCCGCCGACGGCCAGGACCGGCAGCGCGGCGTGCGCGACACGCTGGTGCTGACCTACCGGGCCGACGGTTTCCAGGCGCCCTGAAACCCTGAAAGTGACGACAACCGCTGCTCAGTCGTCGCTGGCCAAACCGCCCGGGTGGCGGTCAACGCCAGGACAGGAACAGGCTCATGAAAGCGGGGCAGTGGGCAAATCCAGTTCGCGTGGACAGGCGGCGGCGGTGAACAGCACATCGGTCGATGAATTGAGCGCGGTTTCCGCCGCGTCCTGCACCACGCTGATCACAAAGCCAATCGCCACCACCTGCATGGCCACATCGGTCGAGATGCCGAACAGGCTCAGCGCCATTGGGATCAGCAGCAGCGAGCCGCCCGCCACGCCGGAGACCCCGCAAGCTGCCAGCGAAGCCACCACGCACAGCAGCAACGCCGTCGGAATGTCGACGCTGAGGCCCACCGTGTGCACGGCTGCCAGTGTCATCACCGTGATGGTGATGGCCGCACCCGCCATGTTGATGGTCGCACCCAGGGGAATCGAGATCGAGTAGGTGTCGGCATGCAGGTTCAGGCGTTTGCACAGCGCCATGTTGACCGGAATGTTCGCCGCCGAGCTGCGTGTGAAAAAAGCCGTGACGGCGCTTTCGCGCAGGCAGGTGAACACCAGCGGGTAAGGGTTGCGGCGCATCGCCAGAAAGACAATGAAAGGGTTCATGACCAGCGCGACGAACACCATGCAACCCAGCAGCACCAGCAGCAACCGGCCGTAGCCCAGCAGCGCGCCCAGGCCCGACGTGGCCAGCGTGCCGGCCACCAGGCCGAAAATACCCAGCGGGGCCAAGCCAATGACCACCCTGACAATGCGCGACACCTCCCCCGACAGGTCCAGCAGCAGGGTGCGCGTGCCCAGGCTGGCATGCCTGAACGCCATGCCCAGCCCGATGGACCAGGTCAGGATGCCAATGAAATTTGCCTCGGCCAGCGCCTGGACCGGGTTGGCGACCGCGCTCAGCAGCAGGTTGCGCAAAACGCCCAGAATGTCCCCCGGCGGCGCGCCGACCGCCGGGGGCGCGTTGAGCACCAGGGTGGTTGGAAAGGCAAAGCTGGCCATCACTGCCACCACGGCCGCCCCCAGCGTGCCGATCAGGTAGAGCAGCAAGATGGGCCGGATGTGCGTCGGCTGGCCGCGCTGGTGACCGGCAATGGACGCGGCCACCAGCACAAACACCAGCACCGGAGCGACAGCCTTCAGCGCGGCAATAAACAGGTCGCCCAGCAAGGCCACAGCGCGCGCCGCAGCAGGCGCCAGCAGCGCCAGCGCGATGCCGCAGACCAGGCCGATGACGATCTGGCTGATCAGCGACATGCGCAAAAGAGAAAGGGGAAACGATCGGTTGCTTGAAGTCATGCCAGGGAGTCCGTAATCAGAAAGTGGGCAGCGGGGGCCGCCTGTTTTGAGTGTAGCTTTGGGTGGCAGGCATTCTTCCGGCGGCCAAGGGCGGCATTCAGCCAAGAAACCCGCTTGACGAATTTACTTTAACCCTAAACAATCGAGGCAAGATCAATCTACTGGACACGCATTTCATGCACATCCTTTGCCTCGGCGGCGGTCCCGCCGGTTTGTATTTCAGCCTGCTGATGAAGCGGCAAGACCCCTCCATCCAGGTCACGGTGGTCGAGCGCAACCGCCCTTTCGACACCTTTGGCTGGGGCGTGGTGCTGTCGGACCAGACACTGGCCAACCTGCAGGCGGCCGACCCGGACAGCGCCCAGCTGATCGGTGACGCCTTCAACCACTGGGACGACGTCGAGATGTTTTTCAAGGGCCGCAGCGTGCGCTCGGGCGGCCACGGCTTTTGCGGGATTGGCCGCAAGCGGCTGCT